>NZ_ASRY01000330.1 GCF_000520815.1 Paenibacillus maysiensis
GTGGATGAAGTGATCGTCAGCGGCGGAGGCGCGCATAACCGCACGCTGCTGGCAATGCTGGAGCAACTGCTGCCGGAGCAGAAGGTGCTGACTTCGGGGGCGTTCGGAGTGAGCGACGATGCCAAAGAAGCGGTTATTTTCGCGCTGCTCGGCAACGATTTTATGCACGGTCTCTGCAATAATCTGCCTTCCGCCACTGGAGCGGAACGCCCTACCGTAATGGGGAAGCTGGCCTTCCCCTAATTTATGAAATAACCTTTAAAGTATAATGCTTGCGCACCGGGCAATCCGTTCATACCTATCAAAGAACAAGCTACCGAGATGTTTAAGAAAATTCTTTAAATAAATGCTGCAGTTAATTTGTTATATAAGGGCTGTCCCAGGACATCATCGAAGAACACTGGGAACTGCCTTTTTTTATTTTAGGCTGTTTTCACATAGATTGTTGCTTTTTGACCATACTTTTAAAAGGTTGATATAATGGGGTTTAAGGTTGCGTTCGAGGATATGGAAAGATGTATATGAAGAGTTCAATGCAGGAACAGGGCGTGTTAAAGCCGAAGAAATCGACGCTGTGATCGGTGGGTATATTCACCCATCTACTTTGTTATGCACAGATACAGTGTTCTCATCTATCAATCCCATATCTTAGGACGTTCAATTCCCATTGTTCTCATATAGTCTAACAACTGACCTGTGTGAACAGATTCGTGGTAAGCAATGCGTAATAACATATCCCCAAGTTTTTTAACATAGCCACCTGCATCAAGAAGGTCTATTTCTATATTTTCTAAGTCGTTTATACTAATTGTTTTAATATATTTCAAGAATTCCTCACGATAAGGCTGTGAAAATTCAAGTTCATCTTCTACTGATGTGAATTCTTTTGCTTCAAAGGGATTAAACAAATTAGATAGAGCTTTACCACCTCTCCCTATAAGAACTTGGTGAAAAAGAAACTCAGCTTGTAATAAATGTCTAATCATTTCAGCACAAGTAAGAGCGTCTTCATCAGGTTTCCAATTTAACATTTCTTCGGGTATAGCTTTCCATACTTTTATACTTCTACGTCTAATTTCTTCAAAATTTAAAATTATTAAATCAGTTGCATTCATCTAAACTCAACCCCTTTGCTTCTATCCATAGGTAAATTATACCAATATCATTTTTAATAGACAAGAATATACCTTTATAAATTTACGCAAAACAAAAAAAATTACGAAAAAAGCCTTATTTTATAAAGCAAAAAGAAAGGGCAACTTGAATCATTCATACGTTAAACTTAAAACCAGATCAGACTAACAAAAAAACATTTGATATATATAGATGTCTATGTAATAATGCTTGTATGTTAAAAAATAACGCAGCCGCACTGATAGGAACAATCAGAGACTCGATCAATAAATTGATTGTGACTGAGCTCGAATCATATGGAGTTGAAGGGATTGTTCCTACCCATGGTGGAATATTAATGCTCCTCTATCAAAAGGACGGGCTTTCCATTAAGGAATTGACGCAAAAAATTTCTCGTCAGCAGCCAACAGTCACAGTTTTAATCGACAAGCTAGTGAAACTGGGGTATGTCGAAAGAAAAAAAGAAAGGGAGGATAGCAGAGTTACCCTGATATATCTGACCGATAAAGGGAAAGAGCTGGAGCCTGTATTTGAGGCGATCTCCAAAAGATTAAAAGAAACCCTTTATGGTGGTCTCAAAGACGAAGAAAAAGAACAACTGGAATATCTGCTGGAACATGTGAAAAACAGATTTTAAATTTTTTTTGAATAAATGTATAGATATCTATATGATTGCTCAAATAACAATAAAACATTTGGAGGTTATTGAAATGAAACATCTTATCATCTATGCTCACTCTAACGCTGAAAGTTTCAATTATGCGATACTGGAAACTGTTGTAAATACCTTGAAAGAAAAAGGTGACGAAGTCGTTGTACGCGATCTATATGCTCTTGATTTTCAACCCGTATTAAAACCTGAGGATACTGCTGCTATGAGAGCGGGGCAAACTCCGGCTGATATCAAAGTGGAGCAGGAATACATCTCACAATCGGATACGATTACTTTTATTTCTCCCATTTGGTGGACAGGTCTTCCTGCTATCCTGAAAGGTTACGTTGATCGTGTATTTGCATACGGTTTTGCATATACGTCTGGTCCAGAAGGGATTAATAAGCTTCTTACAGGTAAAAAAGGTTTTATTGTGAATACACACGGTACTCCCAACGTTATCTACGATGAAATCGGTATGACCGCAGGATTGAAGATCACATCAGATACGGGAATTTTTGATTTTGTTGGAATTAAATCCGTCGGTCACTTGCTGCTTGGAAGTATCGGCTACCTTGATGAAGATGGCTATAAAGGACTGTTGAAGCAGGTCCAAGACACCGTCAAATCAGTGTTATAACGAAACAATATTATCACATTAAAAGGCTGTTCTTACCGTTAAGAAATGTACGGCAGTCTTCAAATGATGAGGTCAACCAGCATTTACTGGTTGGCCTTTTCTTCTATATAAGCTGGCTTCGAATGCGCAGTGGCACTACATGAAACTTTTAAGTTCAGTTTATATAGGTGCTAATATCCTTCGACGGTTTTGGAATGTCCCTCTACGATTAAGGACATGTAAACGTCAATAGGATCTTCACTTTCAACTTTAAAACCAAACCGTTCATAAAGACGTCTGGCAGAGCTTCCTTGCAGGACATTTAAGGTTACACGTTTTCCTTTTACATCATTTTGTTCAAGTAGATTTCTTAATACTTGACTTCCGACCCCTTTACCTTGGTAATTGGGGTGAATATAAAAATGCTCCAATAAATAACCGTCAAACGTCGGTTTAAAAGCTACGCAGCCAACAAAAGAAGAGTCTATTTCGATGATCCAGGTATGGATAGAGTCGAATGCATCACGGAAGCGTTGACGAACTTTTTCTTCATCAAATCTTCCTAACCTGGTTAAATCGTTACGCAGTACAATGGCCCGTAAATGAGCTATGGTTTCAACATCGGAATTTTGGGATTGGCGAAGAGTAAAAGGTTTCATCTCATGTAACAACTCCTTTATCGTAACAGGCAAGAGGTGACCAGCATGTTTTTTTTCTTATTATACACTGAATTCTCATAATCCTTGTATTAAAATTCACAAATAATTCATTATTATTATCGTCAGCAATTGATTATAGTACATAGTATTAATAGTTAACTGTATGTATTATGTGTTTTGCGGAGGTTCACTATGAAAGATTATGAATTAAGGGACGATTTGAGAAAATCCGTTAACCGGATTTATGACATGGAATTATTCAGTAGCCTGACGGAGCTTGTCCAAGGGGAAAACCATGTGCTTCAATATTTAGTTCAGCATCGAGATGATGAAATTAATCCATCCTTACTCAGTGACCACCTGCATGTATCCAGATCGAGAATTACGGCAGCGCTTACGACCTTAAGAAAAAAAGGCTATGTGACCATGGAAATGTCCGAGCATGACAGACGACGAATGTGTGTAAGGCTCACACCAGAAGGTGCCTCCCTAATTAAACAGAAACAAGAGAGAATTGAAGGCTATTTTGAAGCGCTGGTAGAGGGTCTGAGTGAGGACAATGTCAGGGAATTTATACGATTGATCGAGCTTTCCATTCGTATTATGAATGCGAAATCTACTGAAAAATAACATAATGTGAGGGTGTACAGGATGAGGTATAAAATAATAGCGGATAGCTGTTGTGACTTAACAACAGACCTTAGAGAAGAAATGAAAATCACGATGATCCCGTTAAACATGACATTGGGAGAAAAATGCTTTGTAGATGATGAAACGCTAGATTTACCTCAGTTTATGGAAGAAATGAAAGCCTGTACAACTAAGATCGGATCGGCTTCACCGTCACCTATGCTGTATAAGGAAGCCTTTCAAGGTGAGCATACTTCTTTTGCCATTACAATATCCAGCAATCTGTCCAGTTCGTATTCAAGTGCATTGGTTGGTAAGGATATGGCGGAGGAAGAAGGGGCTGATGTTCATGTATTCGATTCGAAAAGCGCGTCGGCTGGACAAATATTGTTAGCTCTAAAATTACGCAAGCTGATCGACGAGGGATATCATAAAGGAGAGATTATTTCTTCCCTGGAAAGCTTTATCACGAAGATGAAAACCTATTTTGTGCTAGAGAATCTGGACAATTTGGTGAAGAACGGACGAATGAATAAAATTACGGGAAAGATACTTTCGTTCCTGCATATCAGACCCATTTTGGGTTCAGACAGTGACGGAAATATCGCATTGTTTACCCAAGCGCGTGGTCAAAATCAAATCATTGAAAAGCTGGCAGATACGATCGAAAAAAGTGGTCGGGCTACGGAGGGGGAAAGCATTGTGATTACCCACTGTAATAATCCCGGGCTTGCGGAGAAACTGGTGAATGCGTTGAAGAACCGATATCAATTTAAGGATATTCTGATTGTGCCCACCAGAGGAATCAGTTCGATGTATGCCAATGACAAAGGAATTATTATGGCGTTTTAAGCTATTGGAGTGAATGGTACTCTCTTATTAAATCAAGGTTTATGCCAATTCGAGCCTGAGTTGGTGTAAGCCTTTTTGACATGCTGAAAAAAGGGTGTTGACCCTCTATAGGCTGTATGGAGCGGGGGGATATGACTCATACGAGTATAAACGAAGTACATACGCAGGAATTTTAGATTCACCCGGAAGCACGGGTCGGTTGGGTGACATTGTAACAGCTGGAAAGCTGCCCTCAGGCACGGAAAAGCTTGATCCCGTGTTATTTGTGCCCGCAGGCGTGGATCATCACCATATTGGCGGCAATGTATGGAATGGAGAAGGTAACCCCCATCCTTCCGCTCATGCGACAGGGGTTAAGGAAATTATACTGCTGCTTTCTGGCGATGGATCTTTGTAGAAGCTAAAAAGCACGCTTGACGGCCCAACCTATGGAGAGCTGAATGGATTTTCTGTCATTGACCCAAGCGGAAACAAGCTGTTGTTTGATATTAGCAGATGAGCAGGTCAGCCATATGTTAAATCGGATGTATCCATGTCTAACTTAATTTTTTGATAACGACAGAAGCGTTTACGTTGGCTTGGGTACCTCCAGCCAAGGTTTGCAGGGTAACCGCAGCGGCAGAGCTATGATTCCGCAGGGTAAGGACATCACCGGATGCTAGAGCGAGGATGGCCTGCCCTGTGTTTTGCTGCGTACCAGCTCCTGAGCCGTATATGGTTCCTGCTGCCAGAGTGCCATTGATAAATATGGCAAATTGGCCTGGCTCTACACCCGATACTGAAAAGTTAACTTCATAGTTCCCCGCATCGGTAACTGCAATCTGCGTAGTGCCGGGAGCATGGGTAATTCCAGGTGTAAGTATACCGTTCGTATCGAAAATGACATCCGCTTCTATCGGAACAACTTGAGCTCCTAAGTTGTAGATATAACCAAACTGAGCTATTCCACCTGCGGCTCCTGTAGCTCCCGTCGCCCCGGTGGCCCCTGTTGCTCCTGCGGTACCCGTAGCCCCAGTGGCACCTACCGCACCCGCAGGACCTGCTGGACCGACTGCCCCTGCAACGCCCGCAGGACCTACTGGACCGACTGCCCCTGCAATGCCCGCAGGACCTGCTGGACCTGCTGGTCCTACCGCACCCGCAGCTCCAACTGCGCCCGCAGTGCCCACAGCCCCCGCTGCGCCTACATTTCCGGCAGCCCCAACGGTGCCCGCAGTACCCACAGCGCCTGCTGCGCCCACATTTCCGGCAGCCCCGACATTTCCAGCAGCGCCCACATTTCCAGCAGTTCCGACGGCTCCAGCAGCACCCACAGCGCCCGCTGCACCTACGTTACCTGCTGCACCTATGGCTCCAGTTGCGCCTGGTATACCTAAAACATTTTGAGGTATATTTACACGGACGATTTGCTTTCTGACGACGATTTCCTTGCAAAAGCACTTTCGTTTCGAATGGCATTTTCTCTTCGGACGTTTTTTACTAAACCAAGAGCTGATAAAAACGTCTTTTTTACGGCCTTTCTTTCGTTTCAATTCGGGACGACCCAATACAAACACCTCCATATCGATTTGTTGTATACTACTCCATTCATCCAAGGCAGGCATGGACATCTGTCCTGTGGTTGATAGGCAATGATCTATTTTTGGGTAAAAATGGGTCTTTGTACAGGTACATTCATCTACTTATATAAAAATAGCGCCCCCGGCTGTTACCTTGGTTCACACCAAGGAACAGCAGAAGGCGCCAGAAGAAGCGTGCCGTAATTATGAAGCAGTTTGAAGCCGCTTTTTGCGCATGTATATAGCGTACAGGATGACGCCAAGCAGGCACAAGGTACAGGCGAAGCCTGCCAGTAACCAGGCTGAAGCGACAGCCCCGCCGCGATCCATGCTGTGTCCGAGCCATAATGGCAACAGAGCGCCTCCGACTCCACCTGCGCCAATAAGCAGGCTGGTTGTGGATTCTTCTGTGCCGGGCATCATCTTGCTGGCAAAGACGAGTGCGATTGAAAAGATACCGGACATGCCTAGCCCTAGCAACGCGATAAGCACAAAGGCACCAGCAGTTCCCTTGACCAGCGGGAACACGCAGAGTAGCATGGTCGCAGCAAGCGAGCTAAGGGCAACAAAGACACCATAGCCGTATCGGTCGGCAATGTTTCCTGCGAACAGTCGCCCGGCCGCCATTGCCAGCCAGAAGCAGGTAACACTGAGTGCCGCCTCGGCTTGGGAAAGGCCCAGCCGTTCAATGAACATAGAAGGTAGGAAATTGGCAAGGCTCATTTCTGTCCCTACATAGATAAAGAAAAAGATGATAAACAGTGCCAGCAGCCGCCAATTTCCCGCAGTGCTTACTTTAGAAGCTCCCTTCGATGAGGAATGTGGGGCCGAGACGGAATGCGTATGCCTTTCCCTGGGACGCCCATATTCGTCCAATACGGCATCCAGCTTGCCGAAGGATCCCCGTAGCCAGGCTACGACTGCCACCGCCGCACAGACGGAGATGACAGGGAAGGCCAAACGCCCCCAGCCAAGGGCGATCAACTGGCTGGCAACCGCAGGCATAGCTAACGCGCCGATTCCGAAAAAGACCTCCAGACGGCTCATCGCCGCGCCCGTTCCTTCGGTAATACCGCTAATCACGATGGTTCCGATGACCGCTTCCACCATGCCGAAGCCAAAGCCAGCTACCGCTCCGACGGCATATAGCCAACCCCATGGTGGCAGCAGTGAATAGAGCACTTCCGCCGCACACAGCAGCAGCAAGGCGAATACAAGCGTCCGGCGTTTGCCAAACTGCCGCGCAAGCCATGGCGACAGCAGGACGCCAACCAGAAAACCGGAAAATTGGGCGAAGATCAGACTTCCGCCCTCCGTATAATTCCGTCCATAGTGCTCCAGCAGCACGGGCAGCAGAGACCCTACAACCACGTGCGCCAGGCCAATTAGAAAATAAGACAAGCTGCCAATCCATAGCAGTCGTTTCATGATGAACTCCTTTGATACCTGAAATTGCACTTATACCGTAAAGTGAACGATAATGTGAGGTATTAAATATTTATGATAATTCCAGCACATGAAAGCCATAGCCTCCGATGGTAACATCTCCTTCCAGGAATTCGCCACTGAGCAGCTCATGTCCTTTTTGTTCATCCAGATGATAATTCTGTTTCTCGGCGTTATGGTTCAAGATGAACAAATACGATTTTCCATCCTTGGAGCGAACGCTGGCCTCCACACCCGCAGGAGCACGCAGCAAGGACAGAATCCCTTTTTCCTCACAAATATAGCCCAGCAGACCGTCCAGGAAAGCTTCTTCAGGGTCCGAAGCCACATACCATGCTTCACCTTGACCAAAACGATTGCGTGTTAGTACGGGCATTCCCTGATAAAAATCATCGCCATACTCCGCTAGCACCTCGGCACCTTCGCTATGCAGCAGGTCGCAGAGTAAGCCACATTCATATTCCCCTTGTAATGCTCCCACCTGTTCCTTCAATACGATCCGATTGCGTGACTCTGGCAGAAGCGCGTCAATTTCTTCTACCCAAACTCCGAGAAGCTTACGCAGCTTACCCGGATATCCTCCGGTTGTGACCAGATCGTTTTCATTCACAATTCCGCTGAAAAAGGTGGTGACAAAGGTGCCGCCATGTTCAGTAAATTGTTCCAGTTTTTCCGCTGTACCCGGCTTGACCATGTAGAGTACAGGCGCGATAATGAGATCATATTTCTGGAAATCTGATTCCACGGAAATCAAGTCTACCTGGACGTTACGGCGGAAGAGGGCGGCATAGTATTTATGCACCTGATCGACGTAATTCAGTGCTACAGAAGGACCGCTTGATTTTTCCAGTGCCCACCAATTATCCCAATCGAACAAAATGGCTACTTTTGCGTTCACGGTGGCATCCAGCAGCGTATTACCTAATGTGCCAAGCTCGCTGCCGAGCTGTGCCACCTCCCGGAATACACGTGTATTCTCATGACCGGCATGCTCAATCACAGCCCCGTGGAATTTCTCACAGGCTCCGATGGAACGGCGAAGCTGGAAGAACATGACCGTGTCCGCGCCATGCGCTACCGACTGGTAACTCCATAACCGCATGATACCAGGCCGCTTGAGCGAATTGTACGCTTGCCAGTTTTGCTGGCTCGGTGTTTGCTCCATCAGCATAAACGGCTGCCCATCCTTAAGACCGCGCATCAGATCGTGGGCCATCGCGGTATAGCTCGGTGGGGTATTAGCCCGCGGATAGCTGTCCCAAGACACAATATCCATGTGCTTTGCCCATTTGAAATAGTCCAGTTGTTTGAAAAAGCCCATCAGATTGGTCGTTATGACAGCTTTGGGGATATGCTTTTTGATCGCGTTATACTCCAGCAAATAGCATTCCAGCATACTGTCTGAATTAAAGCGCGCGTAATCAAGGGAAATGCCCTGAAAGGTAGAGTGGTTTTCGCCCCAATGCTCGCTCAGATTATTTGGGGGTACAATTTCATCCCAATCATAGAAGGTGTGTCCCCAGAACGAAGTATTCCATACCTGGTTCACTTCTTCCAGTGTTCCATATTTTTGTTTGAGCCACACTCGGAATGCAGCAGCACAGTTATTACAATAGCAATCCCCGCCGTACTCATTGGACACGTGCCACACGAGGATCGCAGGATGATTTTTGTAGCGTTCTGCCAGTCGGTCAGCCATGCTCTCAGCATATTTGCGGTAGGTGGGACTGTTCGGACAGGAATTGTGGCGTCCGCCAAATTTTCGTTTGCGCCCGTCGGCATCGACCCGGAGAATATCCGGATATCGGGTTGCCATCCAGGCAGGATGAGCCGCAGTGCTGGTGGCAAGACACACAAAGATACCGCTTTCATATAAACTGTCGATGAATTGATCCAACCATTCAAAATGATATGTGATTTCATCCGACTGAATTTTGGCCCAGGAAAATACGTTGACTGTGGCGATATCAATTCCTGCCAGCCGGAACATCCGTAAGTCCTCCTGATGTGTGGTGTCATCCCATTGCTCAGGATTGTAATCTCCGCCGTAAAATACTTTAGGCAGTTTACCGCTTATCATGCCAATCACCTCTATATATAATAATAATTCTATCTTATAATACAAGTAAACGCTTTTAAATATAATAAAATGAACATGGATATAACAATATGGACCTGCATTAAGGAATACATAACCACGTGCGCCGGAGGTGATTTTTATGATTTTAACTCCCCATCATTTGCGATTTTTTCTGACTACGCGTGAGCATTCTTTACCGCTTTTTATCGAAAGTATCGGATTTAACAGCAGGCAGGAGGATGTATCCCGGCCGGAGGGGTATCCCTGCTTTCACTGGATTCAGACGGTGTCCGGGGAAGGGGTATTCACGTTCAAGGGGGGCTCTTTCCGTTTGGGAGAACATGCCGGAGTCCTGCTGCTGCCGGGCGAGTCCCATGCATACAGCCGTACAACGAAAGTATGGCGAACGCTGTACATTACGTTTGACGGACCGATAGCCGCTGCTGTGCTGACCGAACTCGGATTGAAGCATACGCGCGGGTATCATTGGGACGCCCATAGTGAACTGGACAGCTTCGGAGAAAGTATGCTTCATTCTATGGTGAGTGAACGGGATTTATCGGGGCTGGACGCTTCGGCCAATATGTACCGCTTTCTAACTTTGCTGCGCAAACATGGTCAATACAGCTCTATGCCTTCCTTGTCTCATAATGTAGAACGTTTGGGGCCTGTGCTGGCTTTTATGGAACAAAATTATGCCAGTCCGGATATCGGCTTGTCCGATATGGCGGTGATGATGAATGTCAGCGCCCGTCATTTGAATACGTTGTTCAAGCAGGCATTCGGTGTGACCTCTTACGCATATCTGATCGTCATACGTCTGCGAAAGGCTAAGGAGATGATGACTGAATTCCCGCACTTAACGGTAAAAGAGATCGCCGAGCGGGTAGGGTTCCGTGATGTCAGTCATTTTGTGGCGACTTTCCGCAAGGCCGAAGGAATTACCCCTGAAAGGTTCAAATTATTGTATTTATAAGGGTATTTTATCGAAATACTCTTTCTTACTCGGGAATGCTCATTATAGGAAGCGTTCCTTATTGTTTTTTTCAGGATGAGGGGGTATAAAATAATAGTTCATTTGTTTCATCAATCTGATGTACAGGTGACATAATAAACATACGATCCAAAGTTCTTCTGCAAAACCCCTATCCAAGAAGGAGTTAACGAAATGCTGAGTAAAGTCAAAAGATTACTAATCGGTCGCCCTCGAAAGTCGACGGCCCTTGAAGAGGAGAAACTAAACAAGCTCAAGGCTCTAGCCATTCTGTCCTCAGATGCGTTGTCCTCTGTAGCTTACGGAACAGAGCAAATTTTGTTAGTTTTAATTACAGCGGGCTTCGCTGCCCTATGGTACTCCATTCCTATATCCATCGCGGTATTGGGGTTGCTGATCATTCTGATCCTGTCCTATAGACAGACCATTTTTTCCTATCCTGGTGGCGGGGGAGCATACATTGTTGCACAGGACAATTTGGGAAAGGCTCCGAGTCTGATTGCAGGCGGCTCTTTGCTGGTCGATTATATTTTGACGGTAGCAGTCAGCTCGTCGGCGGGTACAGATGCTATTACATCGGCGTTCCCATCGTTACATGATCATCGGATTGCGATTGCACTGATCATGATCATCTTTTTGACCATTATGAACTTGCGCGGGGTGACAGAATCCGCCTCGGTGCTGGCTGTACCGATTTACTTATTTGTTGTTGCCATTTTTGTTCTGATTATTAGCGGTATCATCCATTACGTGGCAGGAGGAGCCCACGCTGCGGCACCGCAATTTGGAGCTACGGTATCCAACGTCAGTCTGTTTCTGCTGCTGAAGGCGTTCAGCTCAGGTTGCTCGGCGTTAACCGGGGTAGAGGCTGTCTCGAATGCCATTCCGAACTTCCGCAAGCCTGCTGCCAAAAATGCGGCAACTACGCTGATGATGATGGGCTTGATTCTCGGGTGTATGTTTATCGGAATCAGCCTGCTGGCTTATTGGTACGGTGTTCGTCCTAATCCGCATGAAACGGTCATTTCGCAAATTGCGAACGCCACTTTCGGGCGCGGTGTGATGTATTACATCATTCAAGGCGTGACGGCGTTAATCTTGTTTTTGGCGGCGAATACAGCTTATTCGGCCTTTCCGTTGCTCGCATTTATGCTGGCCAAAGATAAATACATGCCGCATATGTTCATGGTTCGCGGAGATCGGCTTGGTTACTCGAACGGTATTCTGTTTCTGAGTATTTTCTCGGCATTGCTGGTCATCGTATTTGGCGGAAATACGGTAAATCTGATTCCGCTTTATGCTGTAGGGGTATTTATTCCGTTTACGCTTTCCCAACTGGGAATGATGATTCGCTGGATTCGTCTCAAGCCGTCAGGCTGGGTCGTCAAGCTTGCTATTAATACCATTGGAATGCTGACCACGCTGTCCATTACGCTTATCTTTATTTTCACCAAGTTTAGTCAGGTGTGGATGGTGTTTATCTTCCTGCCTCTGGTTCTGTATTTCTTTATGAAGATCGAAAGACATTACAAAAATACGGCTGAGCAGCTGCGGATCGACATTACGAAGGATAAGCCTATGGTCAAAGGCAATACAATCATTATTCCGGTAGCTGGTATTACACGGGTCGTGATGAATACCATCAGCTATGCCAAGACCTTGTCGGATAATGTGATTGCTGTATATGTAGGTGTTGATGATGAAGCGATCTGCAAGATGGAGCAAAAATGGGAAGAGTGGGATGTAGGTATCCGATTGGTGGTGCTGAAATCCCGTTATCGGAGCATTATCAATCCGCTTCGCAAGTTCATTGATACGGTGGAGTGGAAAAAAGCGGACGAAGATCATATTACCGTCCTTATTCCGCAATTCATTACGAAGCACTGGTGGGAAAATATTTTGCACAACCAGACCAGCCTGCTGATGAGAGCTTATCTGATCAATTACAAAGACGTTATTGTAACGACTGTTCCTTTTCATTTAAACAAATAAATCGTATAACAGTCCTTGCAAGGGAACAGGCGATTATAGCTTGACAAAATGAACATCTTTTGGCCGCATGTCATGCGGCTGGAGGTGTTTTTTTCCATGCCAGCATATTTACTTTAACGATACGTTTTGTGTATTATAGATACAAAATGTATCGTTAAGGAACGGATATGGAGGGATACGATGGCAGGAGCCAAGGGTGAAACGGAACATAACAAGCTGCAATTTGTAGATACGCTGAGAGCGCTGGCGATTATGGGCGTGTTGCTTGTTCATGTCAGCCAGCATGTGGATGAATTAAACGGATGGTTGCAAAAGGGTTTGAGCTTGGGAGCGAAAGGGGTCGCTTTATTTTATCTGGCTAGTGCTTTTACACTCTTTCTGTCTTTGAGCAGACGTATGGGTGACAGAAAAGAGCGTGTCTCGGTGTATCTGGTGCGTCGTTTTTTTCGAATTGCCCCGTTGTATTACGTTATGTTAATCATCTATTTGGTTGTGAACGGGACAGGGCCCCGTTTCTGGCTTGGGGATCAGGAAGGGGTCACCGCTGCCAATATCGCAGCTCATATTTTGTTTCTGAACGGTCTGAATCCGTACTGGATCAACAGCATTATCGGTGTGGAATGGTCCATTGCGGTGGAATGTATGTTTTATCTGTGCGTGCCGTTATTATTTAAGCTGATCCGATCGATCCGGCATGCTGCCTGGTTTGTGATGGGCGCGCTTCTACTAAGCTTCGGGCTGAATACGGTGTTTGCCCATGCTCCATGGATCAGTGATCACTCGTTATGGGGGCATTATCTGTATTTATGGTTTCCGAACCAACTGCCTGTTTTCGGACTGGGGATATTGCTGTTCTTCATATGGAAAGACGAGCGGCATTGGAAAAGTATGGATCGATTCAGCGGGGGATTGCTGCTTGGCTCCGTACTGTTTGCTCTTTGTACGGGGATGACGGATTATCTCATCGGTGTCCTGTTGCTGCTGGCAGCCTATGCTTTGTATCACTGGCAGCCTGTGTGGCTGCTAAACCGGGGATGGTCATGGATCGGCTGCCTTAGCTACAGTATGTATTTGACGCATCTGCTTGCTCTGGATATTGTAAGCCAGATTGAGCTACCATTTTCCCCTGTTGTTAATTTGACTCTTATGTTTGTTATGACACTGCTGTTGACCACAGGTTTGTCCTGGCTCACCTATTCTTGGATCGAGCAACCGGGCATTCGTTGGGGAAAAAAGATCATATCACGTATGAAGTCTGTGCGCTCACAGAAAGATTCGGTCAAGGAAAGTGTTGCCTGAGCTGTAGCTTTCTTCTCCATCCGATAACATTTCGTTGAAGTGCTTAAGAAATCTATCAAATCATTGAAAGGACCTCTTGAAAAGGAGATGCATGTATGCTTGTGAAGCCTTTCGGCTTTTTAGTATTTTCCACGTTTGAAGGAGTGGCAGTTTTTGCGCTCATTCTTAGTATTTTTAAAGTTAAAATGACTCCTTATGTATGGCAAGCGATTTTTGTGAACCTGGTTATGAACCTGCAAAGTTATTTGCTGAGAGAGGAATTGTCCCTCGCTTATCTGGTGCCTGTCATTAACATGCTGCTTTTTATCTTTTTGCTCGCTACGGTGGTGAAAATTCCGATTGTGTGGTCAGGCATTATGACGGTTACTGGTTATTTTGCTTATGCGGTCATTCAGTCGGTGCTTTTAAAAGCGATGTTCGGGAGCCTGCCAGTCTCTGAGCTACAGGAAGGTTCCCTGAAGGGATATCTGCTGCAAACGATAAGTGCGGTGGTAGGACTGCTCATTTCATTTATTTTGTATCAAAAAGGTATTGGGTTTGCCGTTAATTTCAAAAAGCTTAAATTTAGAGCTGAATACGGCATTGTGATTACACTCATTATTTTATCCTTCATATCCACCTCTATCGTGCTGTACTACAACGAGGTATGGTTAAATATGATGTTTTTTGCACTGGTATCGGGATTCTTCATCTATTATGCGGTTGGAAAGGAATATCGGGATGATTGAAACGATGGCTTTCAAGCTTGCTAACCAGATCAAACGGACTGTGCCGGATCATCCAGCTTCTATCCCGGTACTTAAATATGCACTGGCTCTTATTATAAATGCCTCCATGATTATTGTGTTGACGCTGCTCGCCTCATTCTTCACCGGGCGGACGGCAGAAGCTGTGACGATTCTAGTGGTTTTTGCCTTGTTGCGCCAAATGTCAGGAGGGATTCATCTAAAAACAGGGATGGCATGTATTGTGGCGACCTCTGTAGCTTTTACAGCCCTATCCTGTATCTCTTTACATAGTTGGTGGACAAACGTGTTCACCGGATTATCCCTGCTTCTTGTCTTATGCTTTGCCCCGTCCAGAATAGAAAAGCAGTCGCGCATTCCATCTCGGTTTTATCCCCTCCTGCGACTGTTGTCTTCCCTGCTTGTATGTACTAATTTTGTAATCGGTTCCTCTGTAGTGGCTGTTGCTTTTCTAGTCCAGAGCCTGACGTTGATTCGGGGAAGGAGGTGAGGAAAATGGTGAAAAAAATCGTATATGGTCTGGCGACATCGTTGTCTATGTTTGCTGCATTTGCTGTATCAGTAGCGAGTTATGTGTATGTCTATCAGGGAGATACGCCCGAGGAGCTGCTTAAATAGTATAACTTCATTTTCTTATATACATAGGCTGCCAGTGAGCAGCTTCTTTTTTTGCAAAAAAAAAAATCAGGCGCTCCAATAAGAGCGCCCGAATGGGAGAGGAGAAACCGGACGAAGAGCTTATGGGGAAACGTAAGTCTTCTCCGCGGTTGTCTACGACATTGGTTGAATGCCGATATCTTAAGGATGCCCACGATATGGTTTTTTATACCTCCTCAAACCCTACGTTTTTCAAACGGCGATGCATGTGGTACGATAACGTCATAATCTTTATATGGTTATCAGCACATATAGAAAATAGGTGAGTTTCAGCGTGAGAGTGGTATCGGGTAGTGCCAAAGGAAGGCCGTTAAAGGCAGTTCCCGGCACAGGGACGCGGCCGACCACGGATAAGGTCAAGGAAGCGTTATTTAGCATGATAGGTCCTTATTTTGATGGGGGAGTCGCGCTTGATCTGTTTGCAGGCAGTGGCGGCCTGGGTATAGAGGCGCTCAGCCGGGGAATGGACAAGGCAGTCTTTATTGATATGGAATCAAAAAGTATTGATGTCATTAAAGAAAATTTGCGAAAAACCGGATTGGAAGAACAGGCTGAAGTGTTCCGCAATGATGCCGGACGAGCGCTCAAGGTGCTGGCTAAACGTGGAGCTCTTTTTGATGCTGTTTTTCTGGATCCGCCCTATCGTCTCAAGCATGGTGATGAATTGATGAGCCGTATGGCTGAACTGGACTTGCTTCGTTCCGAGGCAGTCATTGTGCTGGAGTATGAGTCGGGACATAAGTATCCGGAAAGCTTTGGACCGTTCGAACAGGTCAGAAAAGCGGTCTATGGCGAAACAACGTTATCTATCTACCGCTTTGCAGCAGAGCAACCGGACGATGCAGGACATACGGAGGCCGGAACGGAAACATCCGGTATAGCCGAAACAGGCGGGGAGGACCATCATGACTGAGCACAAACCACGTATTGCCGTATATCCGGGAACCTTTGATCCCGTGACGATGGGGCATCAGGATATTATTCAAAGAGCGGCGAGGCAGTTTGATCTGCTGATTGTCGCGGTACTTAACAATATTAGTAAAAATCCACTGTTTTCTCTGGAGGAGCGAATGGAGCTACTGCGGACGGTAACCCGCGATATTCCGAACATTGAGGTGGACAGCTTCCGTGACCTGACAGCCAATTATGTACGTGAAAAAGGGGCTCAGGTGATCGTCAGAGGAATCCGGTCGGTGACAGATTTTGAATACGAGCTGCAATTGGCTTCCACAAACCATAAGCTGAACCCGGATGCCGAAACGATCTTTATGATGACAAACCCAACCTATTCATATCTGAGTTCCAGTATGGTGAAGGAAATCGCCCATTTTGATGGCAAGGTCGTAGATCTGGTGGCTCCTGAAGTCGAGGATGCGCTTCGTGCCAAGGTTAACGCCAATCGCGGCGGCTCCACCATGAAGTCATAAAGGAAATGACGAGCAGTGTAAGTATAATCGCGCCCAGCAGCGCAATAGACAAGATTGTTAGCTGCCAGGGATACAGCGACGGACTTTCCAACTGTGTCCACAGGTTGCTGCTCTCTGCCATAACGGAATGCGCGGCTGGATCATAACCGCCTTCCGCGAAGGAAGAAACAGAGCTGCGGCTAACATATGCGGGAAGTGTATTGCTTGTGATACGGCTAAGAGGCGTCCATGCGACGAGTGTGAGCACAAAGGCGATGATGCCGTGAAGCACCCTGGATATGGTGAACGTGATGCCTTTGTCCGAGGGTCTGGTGACGGCTGTGATTTGGAGCCAGCCGCATAGCCCTCCCCAGCCTAGTACAGCGCTGATCAGAGCCGCTTGTGTACGAAGTTCGTAGGGCAGTCGACTGATTTCATAGGAACCGAGATGGATTTCTATCCAGGCGGGCCAGATGAAAGAAAATGCTCCTTGACCTGAGTATATGGATAGCAGCCGAATCAGTACGGAAAAGAAAATAATGAATCCACCTGTCATCATAAGTGTCTGTACGGCATGGGATACGGTTTCGCCCAGCAGCTTTCCGAAGCTGCGTCCGTCTCGTTCTCTGGCAGAGCGTGTGGCGTTCCATGCGGACCGGATGAGGGTAGTAGAAGTACGGGAAACAGAGGTTCGCCGGAGGGCAACTGGCGTTTCCCGTTTTTGCGATTCTTTTGACGATGAAGTTAGTCTGACTGTAATCGATCCCGCCAACAGGCCGGAGATCCAGTGAATGGCAAGCAGCATGGCGCCTACAGCAGCATTGTGCAGCAATCCTGTCCCGATCACGAGCAGGATGGTAATCGGATTGCAGAAATGAGTGATAGCCGTCAATCGTCTAAGCTGGCGCTCGGTCATATCCTCCTGCTGTGTCCATTGGCGCACTGCTTCCGCACCAGCCGGAAATCCGGCAGTCAGACCGAGGGCCAGTACCCAGCCGCTTCGACCCGGAAGACGGAACCAGGAGCGCATGAACGGTTCCAGGAGGACGCCAAGCCCATGCACCAAACCGAAGGCGACGAGCATTTCGGACAGCATTAAGAAAGGGAGCATGGCCGGGAAAATAATGCTCCACCATAGCTTAAGCCCCTGGGAGGAGGCTTGAAATACCTCTTCCGGTGAGGAGACAACAGCCAGCACGAGCAGAATGGCACCGAGTCCTAGGAACAGGGTTGTCCAATAAGGAGCGGAATGGGCTTCCTTTTGTAGCAAAGGGTTCACCTCCCTGGCAGTGATATGATTTCCATTTAAAAAAACGAATCTCATCGTGTGTAAATATAGTAGAGTTCACCGTATGTTGCTTCTAGCGCCTGTTCGCGTTTGTAATCGGCCGAGGTGCTCGTACGCGCTGTCGGTAAATAATGTATGCTTTTTTGTAAGAATTGAGAACAGATAGGGCACAGAGTGGATTTGGGTGAGGCAGGAGAAGTTAAGGCTGTGAGGGGGAGAAGCAATGAAACGAATTAACCGGAATAGAGCTTTTTTTACAACCGGATATGTTCTGTTCCTGGCCGCTATGGTCTATGTGCTGGTATATATGCCAACCCCGTATCTGATCTATGGACCCGGCGGGGCGAATGAAATCAAGCCGATGGTTACCGTTCAGGAAGGCGACCATAGCGAACGGGGGACCTTTATGATGACGACGGTATCGGCGCGTTATGCCAATGTCATTATGCTGGGTATGTCGAAGCTGGATGCCAATTCGGAGATTCAGCGCAAGGAGGATCGCCTGCACGGTCGAAGTGAAGACGAATATGCAGCAGAGCAGGTGTGGTATATGGGAGATTCCCAGTCTTCCGCGATGGAGGCTGCTTATACGCGGGCCGATATTCCTTATCGCATTGTGCCGGATTATGTGTATGTATTTAAGGTACCCGGCTCGAACAGTGTGTTTCATCCCGGAGATGAAATTCTGGAGCTGAACGGGGGAAGGGTAACGGATAATCGTTCCATTCGAAATGCCCTGGAGGATGAAAAGGCCGGAACGATGGCCAAAGTGAAGCTAAAACGTGATGGCAAGCTGCTGACGGTGCAAGCTCCATTAACGACCATCACGGACAGCGAAACAGGCAAACAGCGCCCCGGCTTTGGAGTCAGCATCGCTACCGTTCAGAAAGTAGAGCCGAAGGATGAACGTAAAACGATTCATTTTACGTCAACGGATGTGGGCGGGCCTTCGGCTGGTTTGATGTTTACGATGGAAATTTATAATCAGCTGACACCGGGCGATCTAAGCAAGGGATATCGTGTTGCCGGTACAGGTACGATTGATAAGAATGGTAAGGTGGGAGCTATCGGTGGTGCAAAGTATAAAATTGTTGCCGCTGACCGTCAGGGTGCTGAATTGTTTTTCGTCCCGACGGACAATTATAAGGAAGCCCAGGCCAAAGCCGAGCAAATCGGAACCCGTATGAAGCTCGTTCCGGTTCGCAAGCTTGACGATGCGTTAACTTATATGGAAAAGCTCCCGATCAAATCATGATGGGCGGCCGCAAGTAATCGGCATACATGTCACGAATGACGGGACGGGGCATTCCGGCGGCGTGTATGGCTGCTGCTGCGGTGTCCCAGTCCAGATGAGGATGCGATCCGGCTGACGGCTTGACCCATACCGGAAGGGTCGCTGTCTGCTTCATTCGAGCCAGCAGCTCGCGTCCGGAAGTATTAAAGCCGAGTACGCGGATATAGCCGGGGCCTTTCGCCAGCTCGGAGGGGGCCATATCTGCTTTGGCATGATTTAGCAAAATATGGGTGAACATACGCTGAAGCTTCGTACGAGTGTACCGCTTCGTCTTGACGGCGGCGAGTAATGCCTCTACGGAGGGCTGGGGCAGCGTGTACAGCGATTGCCGCAGGCGATGCTCCAGCCCTTCGGTCACCTCGTGCAGTTCCGCCAGCTGCTGCGGGCTGCGCGTGATCAGGGCGTTCAGCAACGGTTGGCTGAACGCTTCCCATTGCAGCGGCGCGCGTCGGGCTTG
>NZ_ASRY01000331.1 GCF_000520815.1 Paenibacillus maysiensis
TTCAGCAGATGCCCGTTCAGCTCGACCTCCAGCCGGAAGCGTGCCGCATCCTCCGGCTGCTCTCCCGTAGCGTCGCCCTCTGCCTCATCGTCGTTGCCGAGCAGGTGCAGTTGCAGGATGTCCTGAAAGGACAATCCCTGAGCACTGTCGATCCCGGCCATGGCTCGGCGGATTTGCGCCAGCAGCGCGGGGTCGAGCGCGATCCATTGCCCGCGAAAGCGCACCAGCCGCTCGTTGCGGGCCACCAGCTCGGCGAACTCGGACTCGCTCAGATCGGCATCGCCAATGGCAACACGCCAATCGAACTGGACAATCGAGTCCAGTCCGAACAGCGAGCTGCCCTTTGCGCGCTCACCCCCGCCTTCGCCTGGGCGAACCTTGGCCCGCAGCTTCGGCTTCTTGCGGGTGGCTGCTTCCCACCAAGCGGGCAGCAGCACCTGCCAACCGCCCTCCAGCAAGCGCTGGCTGTCGGTCGTCAGGAATTGCCACGCCGCCTCGTCGGAGAGCGGGCGATCCAGCACGTCATCGCGGCTTCCGCTACGCTGCCCGGCGGGCAAAATCGCGGTCAAGCGCTCCAGCCATCCGGCTGAGCGCTCACGCACATGGGCCGTCCACGCATCGGGCCATGGACCGGACGCATATCCGTCTTCGGCGAGCTGTACAGACACCAGCAGTGCCGGGTCCTGCTTGTCCTGCAACACAAGCTTGAGCTGCCACGACGGATCGTCGTTCTCCAGCTCTGGCTCCAGCAGTTGCAGAAGCGGGCGGAAGGGCGCGGTATCGGCCTTCCAGCCAATAGCGATAAGCCATGCGCGCGCATCCAGACCCCCCGCAGCCGGGTGGTTTTGGGCGAAGAGAATTGGATATTCTCTTCGCAAATCGGCGGCTTCCGCTTCGGTGCCGTACCAGCGCTGAAACACGGCGGCCGAGAACGCCGCTACCAGCCCTTCGCGCTCGTCCTTCTCCAGGCTGTCAAGCAGAGCAAGCTCTGCCGGTTTGGTGCTTTCCAGCGTTTTCCCCGATTCTAACGCCTCTAACGTCTCTCGCGCCTCCGCCGCCTCCAGTACTTCCGCATCCCAAATCCATTGTAGCTTCCCCGTCTGAAATGCTGTGAAGCTGGGCGCGTAGGCTTTCGCTTCAATGCAATGGGCAAGTAGAGGAATTAGCCGAAGCCACGGAGCATTGTCCTCGTCCCAGATCCATTCGATATGCTCCAGCAATTTGGGCTCCGTCAGAAAGGGAATCACCTGCTCCGAGGGGAGGAGGATAATATCCGTGTCCTGAACGTGTTGAATCTCCAGCTCGGTGCCATAGAAAGAAGCCTCGTGCCAAGCAAATAAACGCTGCTTCAGGATCTGGCCGGAAATGCTGTAGTTCATAGACGAATCGCCATAAATCAGCGCGTCTCCATAGGTGGTTAACTGGATGTGTATCGTAATCGTCTCCGTATATTGGTTCATGATAACAATTTCCCTTTCCGCAATTCCTCCTGTAGCGCCCGCAGGCGGCTATGACGGCTGGTGAAGGTCGCGAAGAACAGCTCCCAGCGCGGCTCTTGCTTCATTTTTTTGTATAGCTTGAACAGCCGCTTCAACAGCTTGACCGCTGCTTTATAGCTGGATCTGTTTTTTTCCAGCACATATCGTTCCACCGCCTGATGGTAAAAGGGCAGCAGCAGCTCCGGCGCGTTCTTTTCAATGGGCTGCAACACGCTCACCCGAAAATTCAAAGGCTCGGCGCGTATACTTAGCTGATAGTCAATCCATTGCCGCCATTTGTCGTGGGCAAGCAGTGCTTCTTCATACATTCCCCCGGCAAAAGGAAGCATTCCAACCAGTGTATCCCACATTTCCTGCTCTGTTTCTGGAAGATGCTGCAAAACCATATCCCAATTCTTCATATAATCGTGCAAATGATCGTCCCGATGGCTGTGGAGCAAGGGACCGATATGCCGTAGTCCGTCCTTGAGGCGCGACCATTCCTCGGCTTCACGTAAGGCATGTAAGAACAAAAGCAACTGACTCGAAGAGATTTTCAGCGGAAAAGCTTTTTCGGCCTCCTGAAGCAGCGACCAGGCTTGATCATCCTGTGACTGGTAAAAATACATCCAGCTTTGGGCCAGCATCCAGGGAAGCCGGGCCAAAGCTGTCCCAAGCTCATCCTCAGCCGTCTGCAAATGCAGTAATTCCTCTGCATATATGCTGGAAGTGGAATCTTTCTGCTGGGGACGCATCCAGTTTAGCCAAAACCGGTAGTACGCGTCTGAAAAATAAGTGCCGTTACGCGATTCTGTCAGCATTTTTCGGCGTAAATAGGCCAAGGTCTCTGCCATGCGTGCTTCTTGCATCGGTTCATTGGTTAGGGCAGGTGTTAGGACAAGCTGGCTCTCAAAATCACGCTCGATAGCTTCTTTAAGCTCATCGGCGGCGATTTGCATGTAATACCCCATATAGGAATGGGTGGGATAGCCCGGCATAGGTGACTGAGGCACCAGCTTTTCCAGCACACGCAGATGAGCGTGCAGTCCGTACAACTGTTGCATGCCGGGTGAAAGCGGCGGCTTCACAGCATAAATCGAGGCTAGAGCGCTTTGGACATATTGGGAATTTTGCGTATTCACATGGTTGAGGGCGATGCACTGATCGAACAGGTCATGCCATTCTGAGATGGGCATATCCGCTATGCGACTTGCTGTTTTGCTGAGTGTGTTCCTTGCAGCCTCCTTGCGATCCGGTGAAGGAGTGGACCGGGAAGTAGGCGCGGTGGTGCGCACGTCAATTTTTGCAGCCAACCGGGTCAAACCCGCTGAATGGGCGTTCACCAACGCATGTACGGAACGTTCCTGCACATTCGCATAATTCAGCAGTGCGGCGATCATGTGCTTGCAGTTCTTATGAACCGGACATGTACATCGACTGGCAGCAAAAGCGCTCAAGTGGAGATCTACCTCGTAAAGCTCGTTCCCATCTACGACAGCCGCGATATGGTCGGCGTCAGGCATTGTAAATTCTTTTACCTTTCCTTGCTTAAAATATTGAAAGCCACGTTTGATTGTCACGTCATTAAAATGGTCAGCTACGTTTTGGATAAGCTGCTGCCACTGTATATCATCCATAAGATAGGTTGGTTTCATATGCATTAGTCTCCTAAGAGAGAATAGTCAATCCGATGAAAGCTTAACTCTTCCATTATATCAGTTCATGACCGTAATTTGAGGTGAAGGGAGCAGATGGAAAGTTTCCATTCGGGTTGACATGCTTTCTTTTAGAGATTAAATTACTATTATAAATATAAAATAAATATTGCTAATATATTAGTGTTGATGGTCCTGTTTAGGGATTGTATGAGGAGGCAAACAAGATGTTTTATTTAACGAATATAGCAACTGATATACGCACGATATAGGTGAACTTGGAGCTACTTGGCAATCTCCAAAATCCTCCACTTTTGTATTGATAGCAGTATATACATATAGTACTATATTCTGAGAGGGTGTAGTAAGCACTCCGGAAAGGAGAACCTAAGACGATGGGGACCGCGATTGTACTTCTATTCACGGCATTAGTTAATCTCGCAGCCGCTTGGATGAATTTCCAAACAGCCACGAAAAACAACCGCCGGGTAAAGTAAAAAGCCCCTTACGTTGCAGCGTAAGAAGGCTTGAATCATCAGCAAGGTTGGGGAGCAATCCCCTTCCTGCACCCTATCATCTTATGCTTATCTTACCCTCTTCATTCTCTGTTGTAAAATATATTTTACAAATTCGAGAAACCATAAAGGAGGCATCAGTATGCAAACTGTTACCCTTATCATCGCTTTGGTCGGTCTGGTTATTTCACTGGCTGCTCTATCGCAAGCTATTAAGAATAGGAGGTAATCGCTTTGGCAAGGAATGCGCTATCTTTTAGATTTCCGGAAGAGTTCGCTGCGATGCTGCGTACCTGGTCATTTGTTACCGAAAAGGATCAAAGAACCATTTTGCAAGAAGCCTTCACAGAATATGCGAATAATCACCCAGACACCAAAGAGAAAGTCCTTCAAGTCATAAAAACGCTGAAATGACCTGTCACAAGACTTTGCCACAGAGGCATTTCTTGAATAATAGACATAAATACTTTTGAAGGCTCTCTATTAGAGGGCCTTATTTTTTTGAGCCAGTTGGATTATTATAATCATTTGTACATCTGAACACTAATGAATTACTTAAAGAGGTCGTCTAATTATGACAGGCACACCCGAACCGCTGAAATGCGATGGGAAGAAGTTAAAGAACGTTTTCCCAATGAATGGGTCGTACTTGAGGCGACCAAAGCCTATTCCAAGGATGGTCAGCGTTTCATTGAAGAAATGACCGTAATTGATACATTCGATGATTCGACTGATGCTTTTAAGCGGTATAATGAGCTGCACAGAGTAGATCCTCAGCGTGAGTATTGTTTTTTTCACACCTCTCGTGCCAAGGTTATGGCAAAAGAACGCTATGTGGGGATCAGGGGGCCTAGATGAACATTACAGAAATATATGAGCTTCCCTTTGTCAAGGTCAACGTAACATTTAGGGGAGAAGAGTTAATAAAAAAACTGGTGGAACTGGTTCACCGGCCAATCAAATTCATTTCTATAGGACATTCCCCTTTTTAAAACTTATGATATAAGATGAAATCGAAAAATTCACATGGAAAACGGAGTAGGTGGAATGGTGCTGTACAAGCGGAGCGGTCGCCTTTGCCCCCGGATTCCAAACATTGTGCGATTATTCAGGAAATCCGGGGGCAGCAGCGATGGAAGCACCATCCGCCTGCGCAGTGGCACCTCATGTACATTTCCAGTTCAACTTACTAAAATAATCCTCCAGCATCCTCAAAGACAGCTCGGCTGTAGTGGCCACCACGATATCGGCACCCTGCATTTGCGAGGGTGTTCCTACGCCGACCGCGAACATTCCTGCACTCTTGATCGCCTGGATTCCGGCCTGTGCGTCCTCTATACCGATACAGTCGGCAGGCTGAACGCCCAGATTGGCGGCTCCGGTGAGGAAGATTTCCGGGTCGGGTTTGCCATGCCGAATGGCTGTGACATCCACCATACTGTCAAAATAGTGCGTCAGCTCCAGCCTATCCAGTATAAACGCTGCATTTTTGCTCGCAGAGGCCAGCGCGATCCTGATCCTGGCGTCACGTAGCTCCGTTAGGAGCGCGCGGATTCCCGGTAATACATCTGCCGGGGTCAAGGCCGAGATGAGCCGCTGATATTCGGTATTTTTCTGTGCGGCCAGTTCCTGCTTGTCATCGGCTGAATACGCATTGGCCCGATCACCACGCGCCAGTATTTTGTCGAGTGACTCTGTACGGCTGATTCCTTTTAACTGCTCATTAAATTCCCGGTCGAAAGGAATACCCAACGTTGCCGCCAAGCTGCCCCATGCCTGAAAATGATATTCGGCGGTATCTGTAATGACTCCGTCCAAGTCAAAAATCACTGCCTTCATTTGGTTTCCCCCTGTCTGCCCGATTTATGAAACACTGTTTGTCAGTAACGGCTGCCCATGGGTAATGTGCGTTGGCTGTCCATACAGCTCCAGCGTCAGGGGTTCTCCGTCCAACAGCGTAATGATTACTTCATTTTCCTGTACGAGAATACTTAGCAGGCGACCGCGATAATTGATTTTAAACGTATATTTGCTCCAGCCCTGAGGCAGGAAGGGGGAAAAGCTCAACGTTTCGTTATATGTTCTCATTCCGGCAAAGCCTTGCACAATCGCCAGCCAGCTTCCCGTCATAGAGGTAATATGCAGTCCGTCCTCGGTGTCGTTATTATAATTATCCAGATCCAGGCGAGCCGTCCGTTTATACATCTCGACTGCTTTTTCCTCCATTTTGAGCTCAGCGGCCAGCACGGCGTGAATGGATGGGGACAGACTGGATTCATGAACGGTCATCGGCTCATAAAATGCAAAATTGCGCGCTTTTTCCTCTAGTGTGAACTGATCTCCGAAGAAATACAGACCTTGCAGCACATCCGCCTGCTTGATGAAGCAAGAACGGAGGATTTTATCCCATGACCATTTCTGATTTAGTGGCAGATGACTTGGATCAAGGGAGGATACAGGCCGCAAATCCTTATCCAGAAAGGTATCATGCTGTACGAATATGCCCCGTTCCTCATCGTAAGGATAGTACATGCGGTTGATGATATCCTGCCAATGCGCAAGCTCATCCGTGGTAACAGCCAGCTTCTCCGATTTCTCTGAAGAAATTTGAGGCAAGACCGATAATGTATATTTTAAAACCCATGCAGCCAGTGTGTTGGTATACCAGTTGTTATTGACGTTATTTTCGTATTCGTTCGGTCCGGTAACCCCGTGGATCATATACTGCTGATGGCGATGGGAAAAATGAACTCGATCCGCCCAGAAGCGGCTAATTTCGACCAGCACATCTATTCCATATTCCCGCAGATAGGCCAAGTCGCCCGTATAGTTGGTGTAGTTGTAAATGGCATACGCAATGGCCCCGTTACGGTGAATTTCCTCGAAGGTAATTTCCCATTCGTTGTGACACTCCACACCCGTAAAGGTGACCATAGGGTACAGTGCGCCTCGCAGTCCTTGCTGGGCCGCGTTATGCTTGGCACCCTCCAATTGATGGTAGCGGTATAGCAGCAGGTTTTTAGTCACGTCAGAATCTGCCAGCGCCAAATACATCGGTACAGCGTACGCTTCCGTATCCCAATACGTGGCACCGCCATATTTCTCACCCGTAAAGCCCTTCGGTCCGATGTTCAGGCGGGCGTCTTCACCGTAGTACGTAGAGAATAGCTGGAAAATGTTAAAGCGTATTCCCTGCTGGGCCTCCGTATCCCCTTCGATTTCAATATCCGCTTTGTCCCAACGTCCGGCCCAAGCCGCGATATGCTCCTGCTTAAGCAAAGCGTATCCTTTGTTCACAGCCTCCACGGCGAGACGTTCAGCTTGTGGAATCAACGCATCCTTTTCTAGGTCACGCGAGGTGGTGACGGCCACGATTTTTTGCAAATGAGCACTGTCACCCGGGGCGACGGTATATTGATAGTGGCGTGCAGCATACAAAAAGCCCTCTTCCGTCGTTTGCTGATCCTGTCCTGCGGTCACAATACCCATGGTAGCGTTTACGGTAAAACGCGGAACACCAAATGGATTATCTATCGTCGTTGTGGATAGGCTGATGAATTGCTCCTGAACCTCGCGCGCTTCCTCCAGCCAGAACACCTCATCATAGTTGGTGTCCTCATTTCTCGTATTACCGTCTAGATAAGGAACAAGCTCAATCGTTAGAGGCTGCTCGCTTAGATTGGTTGCCTGGTAATCAATCAGGCATAGTTCACGAGTGGTGATGCTTAGAAAACGTTCCGTGGTGATACGAACCTGACCGTTCACGGTACAGGCACGCCGCAGAATACCTTGCTTCATGTCCAGTTCCTGCACAAAATTACTGATGTGTGCCGTAAATAAGTCCACTTCCTGCTGGTTCACGATCAGACCGATGCCGATGAGGTTCATGGCATTGATGACCTTGCCAAAATATTCAGGGTAGCCGTTTTTCCACCAGCCGACCTTGGTTTTGTCGGGGAACCAGACACCGGAGATATAAGTTCCCTGATGATGATCACCTGAATAAGCTTCTTCAAAATTGCCGCGCATGCCCATATAACCGTTGCCTATGGACATTATGCTTTCTTGTAATCGCATGTGGGTTGTATGTAGAGTGTGGGTTGTCAGTTTCCAGTTATCTACGTCAAATAATCGGTTATAAACCATGATTGCGTACCCCTCTCGGAAAGTGAAATCGTTGCTTTAACGAAATCAGTATATGAGCGAGTTCAGTATATAGTGCAACCGATTGCCCTGTCAACGCAAAAAAACTGATTCTATGGATGTCCACAAAATCAGTTTTTGTTCATTCCTTGGAAGATAACAGCGCCTGACTGGATTTGCGTTCTACGATCCGGTGGGGAACAATGATATGCTTGGTCAGCTCCTTGGGGTCTTCGATTTTTTCGATCAGACTTTTGGCCGCCTGATAACCCAGGGTGAAGATATCAATATCTACGGAAGTAAGAGGGGGATTCATCAGCTCGGCCAGCATCAGATTGTTGAAGCTCACCATGGATAACTGCTCTGGCATGGACACACCTAGCTGAGAAAGCATTTTCTGTACTGCCATGGCTACAAGGTCGTCGCTAACGATCATCGCGGTAGGCGGCGGGGTAGCCTGCAATAACGTGCGCATGTCCTCCAGATTAAATGACTCCCTGACCACGTATTCCTTTGGTAGAGGCCAGCCCGCCTCTCGCAGCGCATCCTGGTAGCCTCGGAGTCTTTCAATATTCACGATGTGTTCATGATCACCGCCAACATAAGCAATGCGCTGATGATTCAGCCCAGTCAAATAAGTGACCACATCCTTGGCAGCTTGGTAGTTATCATTGTCTACATGGGTGGTTTCGCTGACAAATTGCTGAGGCTTACCGATTACGGTGTAAGGTATTTTTTCTTTATGAAGATACTCCACGATGCTATCTTTTTGCTTGGAGTACAGAACAATATAGCCGTCAACACGTCCGGTTCGCGTCATCAGCTTCACGCGGGATAGCAATTCATCGCTCGTTTTCCCCGTGACAATCGACAGTGTATAGTTATGCTCATTCACCCATTCACTAATCCCGCGAAGGCTTTCCGGAAAGAACGGATTTTGAAAGATTGCCACATCCGATTCAGGCATAATAATGCCAATCGACTGTGTGACACGGTTAGCCAGACTTTGAGCTGAATAGTTGGGTTCATAGCCAAGTGCCTTCATTTCTTTACGGACACGTGCCTTGGTGGCTTCGCTGATTTTGGGGCTGTCTTGAATGACACGGGATACGGTGGAAGTAGCAACATTAGCACGTTTTGCGACATCTTTGATGGTTACTGCCATCGTCTTCGTCTCCTTTTGCTATCTCAAGCAGGAAATATTATGTTCTATCATACGATATTGCTCGAAAATCAACAAATTCGCGGCTTTTTCGAGTTTTTACATCATCATTAACCAAGATACTTACAATTAGGGTATTGCCAATAGAAAGCGATATCATTATAATAATCGTGCAACCGATTGCATAATATTTATAGGGTACGAACAACGCTATACATACTATAAGGGATGGAGATTGAAGGAGCATGAAAAAACTTCTATCATTTGATTTTTGGCAAAAGCTTGGGAAAGCACTGCTTGTGGTAGTCGCCGTCATGCCAGCGGCCGGAATTATGATTTCGCTCGGTAAAGTAGTGGCGATGTTGGCTGGCGATGTTCATTTCTGGTTGACTGTCGGCGGGGTCATGGAGAATTTGGGTTGGGGTATTATCAATAATTTACACATTCTATTTGCAGTGGCGATTGGTGGTTCCTGGGCTAAGGAACGGGCGGGCGGAGCTTTTGCTGCCTTAATTGCCTTTATTCTCATTAATATTTCAACAGGAACGATTTTGGGTGTGTCCTCGAAAATGCTAACCCAGGAGGGAGCCACCACGCACACTCTTTTTGGTGCATCCATTCCGGTTAGTGGCTATTTTACCTCTGTCTTAGGGGCGCCTGCACTTAATATGGGTGTGTTTGTCGGTATCGTATCCGGATTTGTCGGGGCCGTGGTATTTAATAAGTACTACAATTACCGCAAGCTGCCAGACGCTTTAGCCTTTTTTAACGGTAAACGTTTTGTTCCTTTTGTCGTGATTTTATGGTCTGTCATCGTTAGTTTGATCATGTCTGCCATCTGGCCATTTGTCCAAGGGGGGATTAATCAGTTCGGCATTTGGTTGGCGACCTCGGGGGAATCGGCTCCTTTTGTAGCGCCATTTGTCTATGGTACACTGGAAAGACTGTTAATTCCCTTCGGACTTCACCATATGCTGACGGTTCCTATTAACTATACTCAACTTGGTGGCGTTTACACGACACTTACGGGTTCCGGGGCAGGTAGCGTTGTTGCCGGGCAAGACCCGCTGTGGCTGGCTTGGGCAAGTGACCTGAGCGCGCTTCGTGGTACCGATCCGGCAGCCTACAATAGCTTGTTGGAAGGCGTGACGCCTGCCCGTTTTAAGGTAGGACAAATGATCGGCGGAGCGGGAATCCTTATGGGACTGGCGGTGGCTATGTATCGCCGTGTAGACAAGGATAAGCGAAGCAAGTACAAGTCGATGATTTTTTCAGCCGCCGCTGCTGTCTTTTTGACAGGGGTAACGGAGCCGCTGGAATTTATGTTTATGTTCGTGGCGCCTGTGCTTTATGTGGTTTATGCTATTCTTACCGGTATTGCGTTCGGAATGGCCGACATCATACATTTGCGTTTACATTCGTTTGGTATGATTGAACTGCTGACCCGATTGCCGTTGTCTATAAATGCGGGTTTGGTGCAGGATATTATTAACTTTGTGCTGACTTGTGTGGTGTTTGCGGTAGCAACCTACTTTATCGCTTATTTTATGATCGGTAAATTCCAAATGGCTACGCCGGGAAGACTGGGGAACTATACGGATGAGGAGCCTCAGGGGACTTCCGAGGTAGGGAGTACGGAAGTAGATGGTGTGGCGGCTGTTTCCCCGCAAAATCAACTGGCTACCGATATCATCAAAACTCTTGGGGGTGAGCAGAATATTGTCGAGGTCGATGCCTGTATGACCCGTCTGCGTGTGACGGTGAAGGATACAGATGCCGTTGGGGACGAAAAGACGTGGAAAGCGCTGGGTGCCCTGGGCTTGATTAAAGTAGATAATGGGGTACAGGCGGTTTACGGACCGAAGGCCGATGTGCTCAAATCAGATATACAAGACATACTCAACAGGTGATTACTTTGAAATTGTTAACCTTAAATGTACATGCTTGGATGGAAGAAAATCAGCACGATAAGTTAAAGCAACTGGCTGCTTTTATTGATGAACAGCAGTTTGATGTCATTGCTTTGCAGGAAGTGAACCAATCCATGGAAGAGACTCCTTTGTCACCGGACGATTTGGACGCTTACTATAGAGCAGATCCTGAAGTTGTCATTAAGCGTGATAACTATGCTTATGTGCTGAACGGGCTATTGTCCGATACCTATTATTGGACGTGGGCCCCCGCACATATCGGCTTTGCCAAATACGATGAGGGCTTGGCGATTTTGTCCAAAACACCGATTACAGACACGGTGAGCGAATATGTTTCCTCGCTACGGGACTATGACAACTACCGCTCCCGCAAAATTGTGGGCGTGCAAACTGCGGTGGATGGAGTATCGGCATGGTTTGTAAGCGGACATTATAACTGGTGGAATGATGAAGAATCCTTCCGTGGACTATGGGACCGTACAACGGAGGTGTTGAATCCTTTTGCACCGACGCCTGTTTTTATGATGGGTGATTTCAACAATGCGGCTGAAGTGCGCGAGGAAGGGTATGACTATGTGCTGCAATCCGGCTGGTCGGATACCTATCCGAACGCAACGGTACGTGATGAAGGCCACACGGTCATCAAAGCCATTGCAGGCTGGGAAAGTAACGCCAAACCACTGCGGATTGACTATATTTTTTCCAACAAGCCCGTACAGGTTCAATCTTCAACCGTCGTGCTGAACGGAAAAACGGGATCAGTCGTATCCGATCATTTCGGGGTTGCAGTTGAATTGGAGCCTAATTATAGATAAAGGAACAGGCTGCCTGCTTATGCAAGTGGCCTTTTTCTCGAGGATTTCGACTTTAACCGAATGAAGTATTGGATAGCGATAGAACCGTTTTTCTGATTGCTCCTGATTATGCATGAAGGGCTCAAATCAAGGTAGGATGAATATGAAGTAAGCAGGGCACAAGGGGAGTGAGTTCTCCCATAGGATACGCAGATGTGTTCCTTGCTGTGCCTAATTCTGTACCCTTTAAGCGGGGAATCCCCCTCCTGGCGGCGGCCAAGCTCCATAGATACGGCGTAGCAACACGATTTCGCCCAAATGATATGAGTTGTGGGAAGCGATATTCCGCAGCAGCCCTGCCTTCGTTTCACCGGGGAAATGGGGGAGTGAATCATCCAGTTGTGCAGTTTCTGCAATCTTTACAGCCTGATCTACGCCCTGCAAAAATTCCTTAATAACTGCCTGCCATGCTTCTTCACTTTGCGGTTCGGTTTCTTCAGGCCAGCTTTCCATTACATTGCCCGGAAGCTGGGGCTTCCGACCTTCCAAATGCTCCAGCATAAATTGCTGCCAGTAGCTCATATGCTTCAACAGTTGATAAATACTGTAGGGCATTTCTGCATTTTTCTTCCCTGCCAGCTCGATGTGGATATCCTGTAAAGCCCGAGCCACTCGAATATGTCCACGTTCACCGACCAGCGATTTAACCAGTGCTTGACCGAATAATTGGTTTGCATCCGACATGTAAGATCATCCCTTTCATAAAAGCTTGTTCTCATTTTACGATTATACAATTAAATTTTTGGAAATGGAAATTCTATAAGCTGCACTAAAGATGCGTACGACCCAGATTTCTTTATTCAATTTATAAAGGTTGAATCCGGGTAAGTAATTTTCGTCTTTAGTTCAGCTTATCTAGCATGGTTTGCGAGGGGATACAGGATTTTTTTCAAAAAGCAGTTGATAATTATTCTCAATATAGCTACAATAAAATTGTTTCATAAGAAACAAAATATCATGAACGATTATGATTTTTATTTAGATACGAAAATGTTAAAGGGGAGCTTTTCGCATCTTTATATTGTTTCTTTTGAAACAAAATGGTGGTGGGATTATACTTTCATACAAAGGAGCGTGAGACATGGATTATGAAGTGATTATAGTGGGTGGCGGTCCTGTCGGGATGTGGCTGGCTGCTGAGCTGGCATTGGCAAAGGTGAGTGTTTGTGTGATTGAGCGATTAGAGGAAACAAGTCCCTACTCGCGCGCACTTACGTTACATCCTCGGACGCTGGAGATGTTTGATATGCGTGGATTGAAGGAGCGATTCATGGAGCACGGCAAGCCCATAAGTACGGGACATTTTGCCATGCTGGATACACGTCTGGACTTTTCGGTGCTTGACAGCTCCTCGAATTATACCTTGTTTATCCCGCAGGAGATCACCGAGCAGGTACTGGAGGAACATGCGACAAAGCTGGGGGTTGTGATCCGACGTGGTGAAGAAGTGGTGTCTGTGCGGGAACAGGATCAGGGTGTAGAGGTCGTCAGTGTCCGCGCATCCGGTCCGCATGCGAATGTGTCGGTGATGACAGCGGCTTATGTCGTAGGAGCCGATGGGGCGGGAAGTACCGTGCGCAAGCAGGCAGGTATTGCTTTTCCCGGCACGGATACTACTCTGACCGCTGTATTAGCGGATGTAGAGCTGGCCGTTCCTCCTGAAAATGGAATACGTTCCGAATACACAGAGCGGGGTGGGGTGATGATTGCCCCCGTTTCTCCGGATATTTACCGGGTTATTTTGACTACCCCCCATCTGATGCACGTCCCGAAAGACGTACCTGTAACGCTGGAAGAGATTCAGACAGAACTGCGCTATCTTCTCGGTACAGACCTTGGAGCGTCTAATCCCCGCTGGTTGTCCCGATTCGGGAATGCTACGCGGCAGGCCGAAACATATCGCAAGGGCAGAATCCTGCTGGCTGGCGATGCTGCACATATTCATTTCCCGGCAGGTGGACAGGGCATGAATGTGGGTTTGCAGGAGGCGACGAATTTGGGATGGAAACTGGCAGGAGTAATTAACGGCTGGGCTGCGGACACGCTGTTGGATAGCTACCATGGCGAACGCTACCCTATTAATACACAGTTCTTGCGGAATACGGAGATTCAGACCAGCCTGTTGGATTTTACGACTGCTGTACTGGCTCACCGTCAGTTGCTAGAGAAATGGTTCCGTCATACGGAAATCAACCGTTCTATGGCGGAGCAAATTAGTGCGTTGGATGTAGGTTATCCGGCGGCTGAGGGTATGCCGCAGCATCCTCTGAACGGGAAGCGGTTTGCCGATTTCCAACTACGGCTGTCTGACGGAACGAAACCGTATGCATACGATCTTTTTCATGAGGGCCGTTTTGTGCTGCTTCATCTTGCTCAGGATGCCAAGATAGCGAATGAGCTTCACAAAATTGCACTTTCGCATATCTCATATGTAGAGGCTGTAGCCGAAGAAGCGCCTGTGGGATGGAGTGATGTGCATACGGTTCTGATTCGTCCAGACGGTTATATTGCATGGGCTATTTCCTTGGAACAGACGGACGTGCTGAGAACCATCGGGGAAGGTATCGCGAGCTGGTGTAGCGGAGAACCCGTATTGCTATAACCATATTGTTTCTTGCGAAACAAATTTAAGCTATAATGAAAGGAGGAGTATGCCAAAGGAGTGACCACCGTTTGTATGGAAAAAGCCACAACCATTCAGCACGTCTATGACCTGCTTATCAAAACTAACCATCAACTGGAGCAGTATCATCAGAGAGAGAGTATGTCTTTTCTCGAAGAAGTCCACGAGCATTTTGACGGGGTAGCTTCGCTCAATTTGACCGATATTCACGTTATTGACTGTATTGGAAGGCATGAGCCGATTAATGTTACGACATTAGCGGATCGGATTGAGCTGAGCAAAGGTACAGTTTCGAAAGTCAGCACCAAGCTGCTCAAGGAAGGCTGGATTCGCAGAACCCAGCTTAACGACAACAAAAAAGAAATTTACTTTCGTCTAACCCCGTTGGGTAAAAAGCTCTTTCTTGTGCATGAGCGGCTTCACAATAAAGTACAGCATCAGTTGCTTCAATTTTTAGATCGTTACAGTACGGAGGAATTAAATGTCTTGAAACGCTTGTTGTCCGATGGTGTCGGTTTTTTGGGTGCAATGGAACGCCATGACAAGAGTGAGGAACCAAAAGACTAGAAGATGATCGGCATTTTTTTAACAAAATGGCATCTGCGTAACCCTTCTCATGTGGCGGACAAATTAGGGGATATGCAGGTGCTTTTCTAATGCAATAGCCTTTTGGCCTCCATATAGAACACCTGTACAAATTTCTTCGTATTAATACGGGCTTGAGACAGCGAGGGCTCCACATTGTTTTGCAGCTCCAGCATTTTTTTGCGGATTTCTGTAAAATCAAAAAATTTGGACGCATAATTTTCAAATTTAGGGTGAGTGTAATCCGTCAATCCGAGCGACACGATATGGCTTAGTGTCTGGAAAATAGCGCGACGGACGCGCTGCTCAGATGCCTTGATTTCCTTGCTCAGCTCTGCCGCAGAAGCCGAGTTTCCCAGCCGTTTCAAGGCTACATTCGCGAAGATATCCTTCAGCGGCGGGAACATGCAGGGGGACAGGTTACCGGTTTCCTCCTCATACTGATCCAGATATTCCAGCATGTCCAGCAGATCCATACTCCCCGCTTCGCCGATCATTCCCATTTCGGAGAGCAGAAATTGTCCGGAGGTTGTGATTTTTTTGGTAGGTTCGGCGGTTGTCGATGGTCCTGTCGATGCGAACATCGATAGTCCCTGTAGCGTGCGCTGGATATCTGTGATCGATTGCTGCATACGCAAACGTTCGGACACCTTATGAATCACCGCAATAATTTCCAGCCGATTCAAGGGCTTGGCAATGTAGTATTCAATACCGAGTGAGTAGGCCTCGCCGATCATATTTTTGGATTCAATGCGGGAAATCATAATGATTTTGCCGCTGAATTGATCACCGAGCGCGCGTACCGTCTGAATGCCATCACGAATCGGCATCAGCAGGTCAATGAGTAATATATCAATCCGGTTAAGCTCCAGTAGATCGCTGTTCACATAGGAACCGTCCTCCGCTTCCCCGATAACCTCACCTAAACCTTCATCTTCAATAATGTCTGCCAGCATAGAACGAATTCCCTGATCGTCATCCACAATATAAAAACGCATCCGGGCTATCTTCCTTTCTCCGTCAGTTTCCGTAAAGGCAATGTGACTGTAAAAGTGGTCCGTACCCTGTCTGTGTGTTCTTCTTCATGCTGTTGCAGCACAATCGTTCCTTCGAGGCTCTCCGCGACCTCGCGCACATAAAACAATCCCATACCGGTCGAAGGCTGTCCTTCATCATCATACTTGGTTGTATACCCCGGTGTGAAGACCATTTCCCGTTTGCGCTGAGGAATCCCCGGGCCGTTGTCCGTAACGCTAAAGGTCACTGTGTCCTCTTTTCCCGGTAGAAACCGAATGGAAACGTCAATGCTTCCGCTGTCCTTCATCGCTTCAACCGCATTGGCTGTCAGGTTATTAATGAGTGTCAAAACCGTATAAACATGCAACTTCGGCAGTAAAGAGTCAACATGCAGGGTGAAATGAATAGGCTTGTCCAGCGCTTGGGCATATTTGCGGTTCGTTCGGACGATCAGCTCCCCAAGCTCCCGAGAAGGCATGTAATGCACTCCGCTTTCCGCATCAATCAGCTTGGACAACCCGGCATAAATCCGTTGACTGTCTTTTTTGATCTCATGAACCTGTCCGGAAATACGAAGCGCCTGTCTGGCGTAGTGGTCCCTGTCTTCCAAGGATTCAGCCTGCTGCAACTCCCGGTATAGCTCGTAGCTTTCACGGGTGATCTGCTCAGTATCCGACAGGGTCTTGCCGAGCTGGACAGACTCCTCGTACAGATCCGATACCAGAAGCAGAATCCGTTCGGTCTGCTCTCTTTGCGCCTCTTCATGCTGAACGGACTGCTTCAGGCGAATGATATTATAGAACCCGAGCACGAAGAAGCTGCGGATCATGGCGATAAGCACCACCTTGCCCATCTTGATGATGTCCCAGAATTCCCCGTCAATGCTCCGCCGGACGCTAAGTTCCGCCACGCTTGCCACAACCTCAATACCCACGGAGAGGATGCCCACCCGGAGAGCGCGGTAAGGCTCGGCATTAATGTTAAGGACCTGAAATAGCAGGCCGTAGACCATGTAATAAAAAAAGGTAGGCCCGTGCAGGGTTACCAGCTCTTCGAAGGCAGGACCGGGATGTGTGAAATAACTAAGTGAGATGCGAAAGGCCACCACGGCTAAGCCAGTAAGCAGTCCCGATACAGCGGGCGGAATATGACGAATAGATAGCAGAAAGAAAAAAAATACTGGTGTGCCGAAGCTGAGACGAAATGTATTAGAGAACGGGTGAATATTTAGCTCGCCCGCCAGCGGTACGAACACAAGCATAAGCAGGAAAAGGAGGATATTCAGCTTCATAATTATTCACCTCCTGTGTATTCGATCCGAAAGACAATGTGAGATAAATTCACAATTCAACATTAAAGTGGTGAATTTATTGAAAAAAAACAAATACAGGTGTAGATAATTGTCGGTTTTTATAGTTCGGATTGTAGTATAAATAACATCATTTGAATATTAAGAACAGTATACTGAAAAAATATACAAATCGGCCAGGGGGGAGACACGAAGTGAAAAAGATTAATTTGACGATCCAAATCTTTATCGGACTGGCTTTAGGTATTATTATTGGTGCCTTATTTTACGGCAATTCAGGGGTGGAAGTCTACTTAAAGCCGATCGGCGATATTTTTATCCGGTTGATTAAGATGATTGTCGTGCCTATTGTGATCTCAACTCTCATTATCGGCGTAGCTGGCGTCGGGGATATAAAAAAATTGGGTAAACTCGGCGGGAAGTCTATTATCTACTTTGAAATCGTAACGACAATTGCCATCCTTTTCGGACTGCTCGTTGCCAATCTGGTTCGGCCCGGAGATGGCGTGGATATGTCCCATCTGGCCAAGAGCGATATCCATAGCTATGTGGAGACAGCAGAAAAGTCAGGCCACAGCTTTATGGATACGATTGTGCATATTGTGCCTACTAATATTTTTCAAGCGCTGGGCGAAGGGGATATGCTGGCTATTATCTTCTTCTCCGTCTTGTTCGGACTAGGGGTAGCGGCGATTGGTAACAAGGGCAAGCCTGTGCTGAATTTCTTCGAAGGTGTAGCCGACGCCATGTTCTGGGTAACCAATCAGGTTATGCGCTTGGCTCCTTTTGGTGTATTTGCGCTGATCGGAACGACAGTGGCCAAGTTTGGACTGGCTTCGTTGTGGCCGTTATTGAAGCTTGTTTTGTCTATATACGGCTCCATGCTGCTATTCATTGTGATTGTTTTTGGAATTATCGCCAAGCTTTGCGGTACTCGTCTCTGGACTATGATTAAAATTTTGAAAAGCGAGCTGCTGCTGGCTTACTCGACCGCCAGCTCGGAGAGTGTCCTGCCCAAGATCATGGAGAAGATGGAGAAGTTCGGATGTCCGAAAGGAATTACTTCCTTTGTCATTCCGATAGGATATTCCTTTAATCAGGACGGTTCCACCTTGTATCAGGCGCTGGCTGCGATCTTCATCGCCCAGATGTATGGTATTGATCTGCCGATCACTACACAGATCACGCTGGTGCTAGTGCTGATTATTTCTTCCAAAGGTATGGCAGGTGTGCCGGGCGCTTCCTTTGTAGTTTTGCTCGCTACACTGGGATCAGTGAACCTTCCGCTGGAAGGCTTGGCCTTTATCGCTGGTATTGATCGTATTCTGGATATGGCGCGTACGGTAGTCAATGTATTAGGCAACTCGCTTGCCGCCGTGGTCATGTCCAAATGGGAAGGCGAATACGATAAGGAAAAAGGCGAGGAATATGTTGCTTCTTTGAAATAAAATCGAATAAACCGAATATTTGCCGAAAAGAACACTCTTGCAGAGTAAGTGCGAGGGTGTTCTTTTCGTTTCCAGACCTGTGAAGGTTCTCCCTTATTCGACATTTTTAGATAATTTATTTATGTATATTTGGGTGTATAGTCTTAAAAAATGGTTCTTATTACCTAATTAATTTCAATTCTATTTATAATGATTATTGATAATATTCCGATATAAAATATACCGTTTCAAACATTGGTTCAGAAGGGAAGATCATATCATGTTTTTCAAAAAAAACGAGGCTCAATCATTTGCTCCTTTAGTGGAAGAAAGCCGCAAATTGTTGCAAAAAATACAGCAGAAGGACTATTCTGCCGCAATACAACTATCCACTGCATCTACCGAGGTTCAGGAAATCGCAAACAATGTCAACCAAGCGCTTGAATCCATCAAAAACGAAGCTCGAAACATCGACATTCGTCTGAAACTCGTCACCAAGGCGATTGAAGTCGGCTTATGGGATATGGAGGTCATTGCAGGTGATCCTGTGAATCCAAACAATACGTTCACATGGACAGATGAATTCCGCTCCATGTTGGGGTATCAGAGCGAAAAAGATTTCCCAAATGTATTGGATAGCTGGGCATCCCGGTTACATCCGGAGGATTATGACTGGGTATTGGCAGCGCTGGCTGATCATTTGCTGGATCATACGGGTAAGACTCCTTATGACATTCAGTATCGCTTAAAGCTGAAGCATGGCGAATACCGTTGGTTCCGTGCGACTGGAACAACGATTCGTGATCATCAGGGAGTACCGCTTCGGATTGCTGGTGCTTTGCTGGATGTGCACGATCAGAAGATTAAGTCCGAGGTACTGGAAGCCATGGTTACAAGGTATGACCTTGTTAACCGTGTATTAATCGAAGCTCCATACGACATCATCCTGGTTGAAGGAGATATAGAGAATCCAAATAGTGAATTTTGGTGGTCACCGCAATTTCGCAAAACGATGGGCTTTAGTGATGAGAAGGACTTCCCGAGTAAGCTTAGCAGTTGGAGTTCACGCTTGCATCCAGATGACGTTGAAATAGCGTTTAAAGCGTTGAACGACCATTTGAATGATTTTTCAGATCGCACTCCCTATGAAGTAACTTGCCGCTTGCAGAATAAAAATGGCGAATACCGCTGGTATTATAATAGTGGGAGAAGCATACGTGACAGTAAGGGAGTGCCAATTCGTATGGCAGGTACTATCCGTGATGTAACGATGGAGAAGCAAAAGCAGGCTGTTGCAGACGAGCTCACGCTCAAAATACAACATCTCTCCGATTCCATCGCGGAGATGGTGAATGGTGTCAACTCGGTTAGTAATCAGGCGCAGGAGCTGGCTACGGCCCAAGAGCAATCGACTGAGGCGGCTAATCAGGCCAAAGTCAGCGCGGAAGAGACACAAAACATTTCCAACTTCATTAAAGAGATTGCCAATCAAACGAATCTACTTGGGCTGAATGCGGCGATCGAGGCATCCCGTGCGGGTGAACAGGGACGCGGTTTTGCTGTAGTTGCGGATGAAGTAAGGAAGCTTGCCATTCACAGCGCCGATGCGACCGGAAATATTGAGACCAGTCTGGACGAAATGAAGACGCTCATCGAGCGGATTTTGCATAACATCGGCAACATGTCTACGTTGACGCAGACACAGGCCGCGCTCACGCAGCAGGTGAATGCATCTACGGACGAGATTAACAGCATGTCCAAAGCATTGCTTGATTTTGCGAGAACGATGTAAGGGTTTATACAGGAATAAGGTCGGGCATTAGGCTTGGCCTCTTTACTGTTTTTGGAAGAACCATTATACTTTTCGGAGATAGATTTAAAAAGTTACCTCATCATAACTTGTGTGGAAAAGAGGAATATACTTGAGTTTGATCAGTTCAATATTGGTGGGAATTGTTGCTCTGGAGCATGTGTACATTTTAATTTTGGAAATGTTTTTGTGGACGACTCCACGGGCGATTCGCACGTTCGGCACCTCCAAGGAGCTGGCGGGAGCGACCAAGTCACTGGCTGCAAATCAAGGGTTGTACAACGGGTTTCTGGCAGCTGGATTGGTGTGGGGCTTATGCTATCCGGACACTGTGATCGGCTGGCAAATTCAGCTGTTCTTTGTCATTTGCGTGGTGGTGGCTGCGGTGTATGGTGCATTGACGTCCAATAAGTCTATTTTATTAAAGCAAGGATTACCCGCCATACTGGCATTAATCAGTTTGCTGGTCTTCTAAAAGGCACTCTTAACGGGTGTCTTTTTTGCTGAATTCGATCACATAATGTCTGAACTTCTAATGAAAAGGGGAATAGGTAGTTTTTAATTGATTGTAAATCCGATTATTCCGATTTATAATATTTTTTATTACACACTTAGAGAACTCGGAGGCTAGAGACATGCGGCGTAATTGGACTGGTGTATTTGTATTGATCATATTAATGTTGGTGGTAAGTGCCTGCTCTGGCGGGAATTCCGGTTCTTCGTCTGCGACAAATGATAGTGCAGCGAATACAAATGCTACGACAGTTGATAACGGGCAGCCCAAAGATGGCGGTAGCCTGATCATCGGTGTACAAGCCGATCCGGTGGTGCTGAACCCGAACTATGCGGGTGACCGGGTGAGTCTGACGATAGATCAGGCGATCTTCGCACCTTTGTTTCAGGTGAACAACGGCAAGAAGACATTCTATCTGGCAGATAGCCTGACTCCTTCGGCAGACAAGCTGACGTACACGCTGAAGCTGAAAAAGAATCTGACCTGGCATGATGGCGAAAAGCTGACGGCTGACGATGTTGTGTTCACGATCAATAAAATTTTGGACGAGAAGCAGCACAGCTTTTTGAGAAGTAATTTCATGATCAACGGCAAGCCGGTTCAGGTGAGCAAGGTTGATGATACCACGGTGGATTTCAAGCTTCCGCAGGCAGCTCCTGCTTTTGAGGCGGCACTGGTACAGGTATCCCCGATTCCGAAGCATATTTTCGAGAACGAAGCGGATATTGAGAAAAGCACCAAAAACAACACTCCTGTCGGATCGGGTCCTTTCAAATTCAAGGAATACAAAACCGGCGAGTACGTTTCGCTGGAACGGTTCGATAACTATTTTGGCGGTAAGCCGCATCTGGACTCTGTCACGTACCGAATTGTGAAGGATTCGAATGCTGCGAGTTTGGCGCTCCAGAATGGCGAAATCAATGTTAACTATGTAGACCCGCAAAATGTGGAGACGATTAAAGCAACCGGGAAGTTCGACATTTTCCCATACAGCGAAGGTCGTTTGGCTTATCTGATGTTTAATGAGAACAGCGACACAAAGCAGTTGAACAAAAAAGAAGTGCGTCAGGCGCTTTCATATGCGCTGAATCAGGATGAGTTGATTCAAGTATCTTATGGCTCCAAGGATTATGCTGATTCCGCGAAGTCTGCTTTGACACAGGACGTGCTGTATCACACGAACGATGTTCCATTTTTCAATAATGATGTGAATAAGGCGAAAGAACTGCTGAAATCGGCTGGTGCTGAAGGACTGAAACTGCGCATTATTATTCCGGGCGGTAATAAGGTACAAGAGGCACAGGCGCTGTACATTCAACAGAAGTTCAAGGATATCGGCGTGCAGTTGGATGTAAACAGCATGGATTCCTCGGCTTGGTCACAGAAATTCGTTGATACGAATGCCAAGGACTACGATCTGGCAATCAGCGGCTACATTATGGGCTATGACCCGGACGCGTACCGTATTTTGTACAACACCGGATCTTCCTCCAACTATTCGCATTATTCCAACAAGGAAGTGGATAAGCTGCTGGAAGAGGGCGCGGGAGAGTCGGATACGACCAAACGTGGAGAAATCTATAAAAAGATACAGGAGCTTTTGGCTGATGATGCCGTCATCTACCCGATTGCTTACACCAAAACGATAGTGGCGTTCGACAAGCAGTATGGCGGTATTGATCAGGCTGTGCTGAAACCGGTCGTGATTTTCGAAGATTTGTCCAAAATATATCACAAATAAGACAGGGTTTTCAAAAAATAAGCTGGGAGAACCAGCTTATTTTTTTCGAGAACAGCAAGGGGAAGAGAAACGTATGAGACAACTCATCGCCAGAAGATTGCTGCAAGTTATACCGATGCTATTTTTTGTATCCATCGTCTGCTTCGGCTTGATCAAGCTGGCTCCAGGTGATCCGGTTCTCTCTTTTGTTACACCGAATATGCATCTGGAAGATATCGAGCGTATGAGGCACAGCTTGGGGCTGGATCAGCCTGCTTATGTGCAGTACATGTTGTGGCTCAAAAAAAGCCTGACGGGTGATCTGGGCTATTCGCTCATTAATCACCAGCCGGTACTGGATCAGATTCTGGATCGCCTCCCGGCTACCGCCGGATTAATGGGTGCATCCATTGTACTGGCTGTCCTGATTGCGATTCCACTCGGCTTGACGGCT
>NZ_ASRY01000332.1 GCF_000520815.1 Paenibacillus maysiensis
GAGGAGCGCTGCTGGCGGGTGGCTTGGGTGTAGCAAGCTTGGCCGCATCAGATATCGCCCGAGGGGAAGTGAGCGACTTCAGCGACTACGCCCTGACCGGCTTGAAAGAAGCGGGAATCGGGGCGGTATCTGGAGCGATCTTTGGCCCTCTCGGTGTAGGGGGAACCTTACTGAGGAAAGCAGCGATCGGCGGTGTGACAAATGCGGCAGAAAATCTGGCAAGTCAGGTACTGAGCGGTGAAAAGATTAACTGGGGCTCGGTAGCAAAAGACGCAGGTTTGGGCTTTGTCACCGTGGGCGTACTGGATTCCAAAGTAGGCAAGGCCATCGGCGGATTCGCGGAAAAGGTAGGCAGCAAGTTCACACCTCAATGGATTGGTAAAGGTGTAGATGCAGTTGGAGCAGGCTTTAGCAAAGCTGTAAACAAGCTGGAACAGACCGGCAGCAAGCTGGGCCAGAAGTTCAATGAGCAACTGAGTAAAATGGCAGACGGCCTCAACCACGGTAAGTTGGCCACAGCCAACGGAGCGCCAGTTCCATCGGTTCCGCACGTTAATAAGATGGACAGCGGACCACTTCCGCAGACAGATGTGCAGAAGAATTACAACAAGATCATGAAGGAAATGGAAGAGGGAGCAGCGAAGAAGGTTGAGGGGACGGGTGAATCTAAGAGATTGATTCCGGGAACTCCTGGTAAGGTAACGGGGGGAAGTTCCACGAAGTTAGGTAAGAATATGTTTGAAGAAATGGGGTTACGCAGGTCGACAAAGCGTACTCCTTATCAAGCACAGCATGTTATTCCGGCAGAGTTTAACGAACATCCTGTTATTGAAAAAATAGGGATGGATATGGACCATGCCTCCAATGGTTTTTTCCTTCGCATTCCAGATAAATATACAAGTTCAACCTCGAGGCATCAAGGCTATCATTCAGTTTATAGCGATTTTGTAGAGAGTAAACTTAATAAAATAAATATAAACCAAGATATAGCCGCTATTGAAAAGCAAGTTTTTGATTTACAACAAAAGTTGAGGAAGCTTCAAGAAAAAGGGCTACCACTATATATGACAGATGATTATCTACAAAAAGAATTGAAAAAAATAAAATCCAAAGGTATGGATGATTATTTACTTGACAGAGCTAAAAACAAAGATAAAATTAAGCCTGTTTGGGACAGAGGCGGGGGCGCAACAATAGATTTGTGGGAAAGGTGGTTTGATAAGTTATGAAGTACGGAATATACAGCAATTTGGTTGAAGAAGTTGTTCAATTCTCCAATTCTATGGTGGATTTTCTAAAAACAGAGAAACCCCAAAATATCGTTACAATTAATCAATATGAAGAGGCGAAAAGGCTAGCCATTACTGAAGTTTTTGGTGAAGATGAATATACTTGGTCTGATATAAGACAACTTGAAATGGGAAAAGTTAAGGGAAAGTTGTATAAATTAGATTCTTCCCAAAAACCTAATGGTTTGGATGAATTAACTGGATTAATAGCTGATGGTCTTAGAAGTCAAATAACGGACTCTTATAGCGATTTTTTTGAAAGTGTTGCAGTGGACTTGAGAAACTGCGCAATAAATCGAGCAATAAACGGTGAGGTTGAAAATTTTTATGAACAAGTTTTTAGAATCTATAAGGCTGGTGGTTTTCCGTGTGGGTGGGATGGTGATTACCCAGACGAAGGAAGACTTATTGCTTACTTTGCTTGATGGGTTGTAATATGAAGTGCGACACCTGCTAAAAAGGTAGACTATAATGATTTGATAAATTTGAAAAAATTATAGATGAACTGGAGGCTTATTCCACTCGAAATATGAGTAGGAGTAAGCCTTTTTTGAGTGCAGAAAAACGAAGAGGAAGAAGACAAAGAGACAATAAATTACCCAGCAGAGAAAGGAGTGAGATAGTTGCTCAAATACAGCAAAGAGCATGAGGCTTAATAGAGTAAAGGCAAAGATGCGATCACACGCTGACTGTAGGCAGAGAAATCGTGAAGAATAAGGGCAGACTGTACCTGCTTTAGCAGGAAGTGCCGTATATAGCCACCGGGCGGCTGAAAGTGTTGAAGGTGTTGTTTATGGAAAAAACGGATTACCCGGATTTCACCGCGCATTAAGCAGATACCGTCGTTGATGGGAACGTGATCGTAAGCCGTTATGTACTGCGGGATTCAGAGGGAATGAAATGGCCTACTACGTTTGCATATGAATTGCCGCCAGTTTTTTTCCTCTGTGTCGTAGGCTTTGCATGACGTACCACAAAGCGGACAAGCAAAAGTAGTCCCCCAGTCCCCCTTTCGAAATCAATAAACTAATGCCAGGCTTGATCCTGATCGTCAAACTCGATATGGGTCAATTTCCAGGGGTCTTCTAGTTGTAAAGCTGTTTTAAACATGTCCGAAATCAGATTGTCATTGCTGCTCATTGAAGTCCACATTTGTCATGCCACCCCTACTAATTATCTTACTAAGCAGTATGGACCATTTTTCTATGAGTCAGACATAGCCATGAACTATAGCGAGGAAGCTTTATCATGATAGAAAATATAGTCAAAGCTCTTTATAATTTAGAAGAGCAGCAGTTAAGAGCTTTGAGAAATACTAAATACTATATACATCATATCTTTTAAATAAAAATTTACATATGTCCAAAAGTAGGAATAAAGTCCCTGAGACTATTAGACATTCGTTTGATGAATTGAAACTTTCTTTATTTGCGAAAAATCGACATTCATTTTGACAGAGGTAGATGTGTTGAAGGGAGTTATAAGTAAATGGAGTTGCCGTATCAACGAACTAGGCTTCAGCTGTTTTTTGTTTATTTTACTTGTTACAATAAAACCATTAAACGACCGTATTCTTTGGAAAGGCAATTCCGTCTACCTCAATGAAACACTCAAACTCAACTGGACTGAACAAGGGGGGGCCAAAATATGGCCTATCGGATCTAGCTTTTATCGAAAATTTTATGTAATCCCTCGCTAATTCTGAAAAAATTCAAGGTTTGTTCATTGCAATTTCAAAACAATAGGTTTATAATTTCAAACGGATTCAAAGGGGCTTATCCCGGAATCCATGGGGATTCATCCCATCTGAGCTTGCGTGTGCATGCTCAAATAAGAATTAAGCGAGGGATTTACAATGAAAACCTGCTGCACCATCCAGGTAGACGAAGACAGTTTAGTTATTGATTTGCCGGAAGAAGGAACCAGGCTGGACTCCCTGCTCGGTGATATTGAGAGCTGTGGTGGAAGTGAAGAGCCTTGGCTGCAACTGATCGACAAGGTAATGGGCAACTCATCTGAGACTATACTGACAGGTCAAGTGACGGATGGCGGCGATACGAAGGAAGATCAGACGATCAAAAAACCTCAGGCAGCCGCTCAGGGGTAATAGGCAGATCATACGTTAATACGATATTTTTAACACGATACGATTCACATACATGATCATGTATAAGACTGCTATACCGGGCCGAAGGGCATGGGGAGCAGTCTTTTTTTAGGCTTTTTAAAAGTTTTAGGATCTTTTTTCATAGTGGCAAAATTCTTCAAATTTCGCAATTTTCAGGTGGGACTTTTATCCTGAAACCGTGACTTCCTGTTCATTTTCCACCATAAAGTCGAAATGTAACATAGAACTAACTATAATAGTAGTAACATCCATATACAGGTAAGTGACACCTAATGTTGGACCTGATCCTCTTGCGTATAAAGGAGGGGAGCAAAAAGGCGGAGAACAACGTACTGATAAGCTTATCCACTTTATAAAAAGGAAGGAATGTGTAAATGATGAATGAGCAATGGGTCCTGCCAAGGATCGCAAAAAGAGTAGCGGTGATGTTAACTGCGGTGTTACTGTTGACGTTAACGAACGGATTTAACTGGAATGAGCAGACCGCAGAGGCTGCCGGTACAACTCCTGTGGAGCGTTACGGGCAACTTTCAGTGAAAAACGGCAAACTGGTGGATAAAAACGGGCAGCCTGTACAGCTCAAAGGGATTAGCTCTCATGGTATCCAATGGTTTGGAGATTTGGTGAATGAGGATTCCATGAAATGGCTGCGGGACGACTGGGGCATTTCCTTGTTCCGCGTTGCGTTGTACACCGAGGAAGACGGTTATATTGCCAATCCTTCATTAAAAAATAAAGTGAAGGAAGCAATTGAGGCAGCACAGAAGCTGGGATTGTACGTCATTATTGACTGGCACATTCTGTCGGATGGTGATCCGAACATTCATAAAAATGAAGCCAAGGCTTTCTTTAATGAATTTGCAACTCAGTACGGGAATTTGCCAAACGTGATCTACGAGCTTGCCAACGAACCGAACGGGAACGTGAACTGGAACAACCAAATTCGTCCTTATGCGTTGGAGATATCCCAGATTATTCGAGCCAAGGACCCAGACAATATTATTATTGCAGGTACAGGCATGTGGAGTCAGGATGTACACGATGCAGCAGATAACCCACTTCCAGACAAAAATACGCTGTACACCGTGCATTTCTATGCGGGTACGCACGGACAATACCTGCTGGATCGTGTCGATTACGCGCTGAACAAGGGCGTGGGCATATTTGCCACGGAATGGGGAACCAGTGATGCTTCGGGTAACGGGGGGCCGTTCCTGAATGAGTCTAAGGTATGGACAGATTTCCTGGCTAGTCGTGGAATCAGTTGGGCAAACTGGTCGTTGGCCGATAAAAATGAAACCTCTGCTGCGCTTTTACCTGGCGCTAACCGTAAAGGGGGATGGCCTGATTCACAATTGTCGGCTTCCGGTAAATTCGTAAAACAAGCCATTCTGGAAGGCTCCAACAACAATACTGGAGGCGACAATAACGGTGGTGACAGTGGCGAAGATGGTAACAATGGTGGAAACAACGGTGGAAACAACGGCGGCGATAACGGTAACGGAGGAAGCACACCAGGCGGGGACGATCAAGGGATTGTGCTTCAATATCGCACCGGAGACACGAATACCAAGGATAACGCAATCCGCCCTGAATTTAATATCAAAAACACAGGGAACACAGCTGTCAAGCTGAGTGATTTGAAAATTCGCTACTATTACACGGATGAAAGCAAACAAAGTCAGCAATTGTTTGTAGACTGGGCCAAGGTTGGAAATGAAAAGGTAAAAGCAACTTTTATAACGTTGCCAGAGCCGAAGGCCAAGGCTGATAAATATGTGGAAATTTCATTTACTGATGGAGCAGGTACTATTCAGCCCGGCGGGGAAAGCGGAGAAATCCAACCCCGCATCCATGCTGCGAATTGGAGCAATTTTGATGAAACCAACGATTATTCATATGGTGCTAATCAAACGGCCTTCGCAAGCTGGGACCGTGCAACCGTTTATCAACAGGGCAAGCGGATATGGGGTATAGAGCCTTAAGAAAGAGTGATTATACCCGGAATGAGTAAATAACACAGGACTTTTGGGTCAACTTTTCAAGATTTGGAGTAGAGAGTATGCGTCTTTGGTATATGGGTATTGGAACTTTAGGAGGCAATACGTGGCTCTTTAGATCCAATGTATATACTACTAAAGTACCATATAATATTCTACTTTCGCGCTGCTTGAACTACTTCCATAGCACAGAGGGTTTGGTCCTAATGGACCGTTCCTCAACAAAGAACCCCCGCTTTTTGCCATTAAGGCAGGCGGGGGTTTTGTGTTCCCAAAGCTTAGCAGCTCCAGGTGGAGCCATGTTTAAGCCAAATCAAATGCTTTGGCAAGCAAACGATAGGACTGAACACGCTTATCAAAGTCATGAATGGAGGAAACAACCAGTAGCTCATCGGTACGATACTGTTCAGCCAAGCGCAGCAATTGCTCCTTACACTGATCGGGTGTACCGACAACGCGCCATGATGCAGACTGACGCAGTCGTTCACGATCAAACTCCGTGTACGGATAGGACAGCGCTGTTTTCACCGATGGCAGTGAAGTCATTTCTTTGCCTTGCATGAGCAACAGGAAAAACAAGCTGGCGCTGGAAGCCAACTGTTCGGCTTCTTCTGTAGTTTCAGCGCATGATACAGTAACTGCCGCCATGGAGCGGGGTTTATCCCCAAGAATGGAAGGCTGGTACTGATCGTGGTAACGTGCGGTAGCTTCCACCCCGCCCGGTGTACCGAAAAATTGGGCAAAAGCATAGGATGCACCCATCATCGCGGCTAATCTTGCGCTTTCTCCACTGGAACCAAGCAGCCACAGCTCAGGAATGGTCGAAATCGTCGGTGCCGCATGAAGCCCGGCAAACCGATGGTCGGCAGGCACGGAATCATGGAAATAATCAATTAAATCGAGAATCTGTTGTGGATATTGCTCGACGGATTGGTACTTACCTTCCTGCAAGGCACGTGTAGCCAGCGGCAAACCGCCGGGAGCACGTCCCAGCCCCAGATCAATTCGGTCTGGATGAAGCGCCTCCAGCAGCCGGAAATTCTCAGCGACTTTATATGCGCTATAGTGGGGCAGCATAATACCGCCTGAGCCGACGCGAATACGTGATGTATTTGCAGCCAAATGTGCGATCAGCACCTCAGGACTGGAGTGTGCAAGCATTTTGGAAGCATGATGCTCAGACACCCAATAACGGCTATACCCCAGCTTGTCGGCTTCACGCGCCAAAGCAGTTGTATGGGATAATGCATCCTGAGCAGTACCGCCTTCAGGAATATGAGACTGGTCCAGTATACCCAGTTTAAGCATTTTGCAATCACCTCTTACACAACTGTATCAAACACAATTCATTTGGTCAAAACCTGAAGTTGGATGGTTTGCAGTTGTAGTTGAATGGGTTGGAGTTTAGGAACCTTTTCGTTATAATGAAGGAAGTGTAGGGTGAGAGAACATCCTTGCTTTTGGAAAGGGGAACGAATTTGTGTTAAGAACACCTTTGGGGCGTGTCCGACTCATGCTCTGGATTCAAGGTATAGCGTATTTGGCGATATTATTCACCCATCAGCCGCTGCAAGCTGCGGGCATGACCCAGACGGTCATGGTGATCGGTAACATATACCGGATCAGCTTTCTGCTGCTCCTTGTCGCTTTGATCTATGGCAAAACAGCGCTGAATTGGTCCCTCCGGCGGCCTTTATTCATTATATTTGCATCCTTCATTCCTTTTGGCCTGATCATTATGGATTGGGTGTGGGTGAAAAAATGGACAGGGGATTCGGCAGCAGAACAGCGAGCCGCATCGTAATTTTTAGTATAGGTCGAGAGAGATTCGAGGATTTGCTCCTTAAGCCCCGCGAGCGAGACTAGCCCCGGTGCAGCAGAGAAGAGAGAGCATTGCGCAGTTTGACGCGTGGTGTTCTTTTTTTTGTGCACCGGAAGCTAATTTAATTGAATTTGAATGCGTTCACTAAAAATTCAGCAGTTTTACGTCTTTGAAAGCCTTCCACCCAATGTCCCGTAAATGGATAAACTTCAATCGTTGTAGGTGATTCAATGCGATTATAAGCAGCAAAAATCGTCTCTGGCATGCAAACAGTATCCTGGAGTCCGACTGATATCATGACTGGAATACGAATGCGATGAGCAAGATTCATGACGTCAAAATAACTTAATGTATGTAGCACCTGCTCCAAATGCTCCGGGAATCGGTTTGCGAATTCGGCAGCTTCCGTCAGCGAGCTGGTAGAATTCATCATACCAAAATCCATATGGCACATATTAGGAATGTCAGCCACCGTAACAGCAGCTTTATCGCTGAGCGCAGCCACCATTAATGCAAGGCCGCCGCCCTGGCTGGCCCCAGAGATTGCAATTTTGCTCGCATCCACATCCGACTGCTCCGCCACCCAATCCACGGCTTTAAGGGCATCTGTCGTTATCGTTTTGTAGTAGCAGGTATCTTTATCCAAAATCCCTTTCGTTACCCAGCCTTTAACTGTACCATGAGGATCGTCCAAACGGTCTCCTGTTTCACCACCCTGACCACGTACATCTACGGCAAATACAGCAAAACCAAGCATCAGCCAGGACGAGTAATCCTCAGGATAGCCCTTGCCACCTGTGTAGCCATGGAAAAGGACAATACACGGCAGCTTTTGATTTCCGGCAAATTGGGGGCGTATATACCATGCATGCAGCGGCGTATCATCCACACCTTCAAAAGTAACCCGTGAGGCATGAATATGAGGATACGGCGTTTCCACTGGTGTTTTGAACGCACGCACGGGCTTGGCTTGTACCTCTTCCAGCGTTTTGTTCCAAAACAGCTCGATATCCTTCGGGGCGGTCAAATCCGGTTGATACTGCTTCAATTCGGCAATTCTTTTTTCAATGATATTCATAGTAAAAAAATCCTCCTTCATATAGAACGAATATCTACTCAAGCTTTCCCCGGTAAAGTAGACTCTTCCAGTCCTCTCAGCAGCTCAAATGCTTCTTCGTTTGTGCTTCCGCACGTATCTTCATCAGCATGAAATCCACTGCATACGGCTGGACGCTCAGGTTTGCCAAACAATCGGCAGCGGTAATCTGTAGTGAGCTGTGGGCAAGGGACACCAGCCGGTTTTCCATCAGGCATGCCGGGAATAGGGGATGAAATCGTAATAGCAATACAGCACGCGGCGCATCCGACACGACACTCCAGTTGGGGTCACTCCTTATCATCTGTTATTTTTGCAATGTATGCATGAAGCGGCTTCAATGAAGCCATAATGTGAGGATGGCACAAAAAAAGCAGGAACACAAGGCTAACTGTAGTTTATACACACTTTGCACACAAGGGTTATAAATAGTCGGGGAGGCACGTAGGATGGTATCAAGTCCCTAAATCAGTGTTTTGTTCTGTGGTAATATTAACCAGTTTTGCTCTGTGTGTTCAAAAGGAGTTCGAGTGGTTAATAATAGAACACAACGATAAAAACTTAAACGAGGTGACGCAAAATGAGTTGGTTATGGGCATTGATTGTTGGCGGTATTATTGGTTGGTTGGCAGGAATTATCGCAGGTCGTGATGTTCCGGGTGGCGTGATAGGTAACATCATCGCTGGTTTTATCGGTGCATGGTTGGGTAGCTTGATTCTGGGAGACTGGGGTCCTGAAATCGGATCGTTCTACATCGTTCCTGCATTAATTGGTGCGATTGTGCTGGTCGTGATTGTAAGCTTGATCTTCCGCTCCGTTGGACGGAGCAGGGGCTAACACATAAAATATCGATTCCACTAGCCCTTATAGGGCATAAGCGTATCAAATGAAAAGAAGCAGCTTCAGCAAGGTTCACAAATGAATCTTGCTGAAGCTGCTTTTTTTATTGAAACCGCCTGATATGAGGCACACATAAAACGCCCAACACGATGCACATGCCAATGGTTGAAAACAGGCCGATGGTGAAGATGCCGCCAAGCTTGTCCGCGATCGCACCCACAGCCAGATAACCTACAGGCAGCAGAGCAAAAGAAAACATCAGATCCAGACTGGCTACACGGCCAAAGGATTCGGCGGGCAGCATTAAGGCAAGTCCAACGAACAGATACGGCAGTTTCATAGGAAATATTACTAATCTTCATATTGAAATCTATTATACGAGACCTCTGACGTAATAAGGTACAGAAAAAAGTTACTGCGAGGATAGATAAAATGAATAGTCTAACTATGAATGAGCCAACCTAGGATGACTTGGATTCCGGAAGTCATATAGCTTACCTTTTGCATAGGAATTATTGGATAAAAGCATTGACATGTAAAAATGAATGATGTACTATTCAATGAGCCAGCTACGTGCTAGGTTATCAAGAAAAAGGAAAAGAGTGTGGTGGTTAACATGAAAAAATTTAGATTTTTACCAGTCGTACTGATCGTAATGGCTTTGCTGGTTTCGGCCTGCGGTAACAACGACAAAGGGGCTAATTCAAATAATGCTTCTACCGGGGATACCGGATCAAATAATGGAAAAGCGGATACAACCGCTATGGCTACTTTGGAATCTGTAAAAGCGAGCGGCAAGCTGCGAATTGGTACGGAAGGTACCTATGCTCCGTTTACCTACCATGATGCTGCTGGTAAGCTGACAGGCTTCGATGTCGATATTGCGACTGAAGTAAGCAAGCGTCTGGGCGTACAGCCTGAGTTTATCGAGACACAATGGGACGGCATATTCGCAGGATTGAACTCCAAGCGGTTTGACACGGTGTTTAATGAGGTGGCTATTACCGATGAACGTAAGCAAAAATACGATTTCTCCGATCCGTACATCGTGTCCAAAGCGGTACTGATCGTAAGCGAAGATAATAATGACATCAAAAAGTTTGCTGATCTGAAAGGTAAAAAGGCCGGGCAATCCCTGACCAGTAACCTGACTCGAATCGCGAAGAGCAACGGCGCGGAAATTGTGGCAACGGATGGATTCGATCAGGCGATTGGTCTCCTGACATCCAAAAGGGTCGATGCGACCGTCAATGATGGTTTGTCCTACCTGGATTTGAAAAAGCAAAAGCCTGACGCTCCCATCAAAAAGGTAGATGAATCTTCAGATGCTTCATACAGCGCGGCTGTTTTTAACAAAGGTAGTGAAGACTTGATCAAGGAAGTCAACAAAGCGCTGGCTGACATGAAGGCTGACGGTACGTACCTGAAAATTTCCGAGAAATATTTTGGAGCCGACGTATCCAAATAACACACGAATAACCGGAGTCTCGCCATGTCGAACCGGATTTTCGCAAACTTATCTTTTTAAAGGATGTCTGCACAATGGATGATCGCCAGATACAAATTATTATCGATTCATTACTGCCTCTGCTGAAAGCAGGGGTTTCTTTCACGATTCCGCTCACACTTATCTCTTTTGCTCTGGGCTTGATACTGGCGCTGGTTACGGCGTTGGCTCGACTGTCCAAATGGAAAGTACTCAAGCTGATTTCCGGTTTCTATGTGTGGGTGATTCGGGGAACACCGTTGCTGGTACAATTGTATATTATTTTCTACGGTTTGCCTTCAGTTGGCATTACGCTGGACCCTTTCATTGCTTCAGTGATCGGCTTTACGCTCAGCGTGGGGGCTTATGGCTCCGAAATTATGCGTGCGGCTATCATATCCATTCAGGAAGGTCAATGGGAGGCTGGCTACTCCTTGGGGATGACGCGCTGGCAAGTGCTGCGACGTATCGTGCTTCCGCAAGCAGCCCGTGTATCCGTACCGCCGTTAGCTAATTCTTTCATCAGTTTGGTCAAGGATACTTCGTTAGCTGCGACCATCACCTATGTGGAAATGTTCAGAACAGCTAACCAGATTGTAGCCACCACGTATGAGCCGTTATTGGTGTATGCCGAGGCGGGGGTTATTTATCTGCTGTTTAGCACCGTATTGACCGTGCTGCAAAATTACTTGGAGAAGCGGCTGAGCCGTTTTTCCGTCAGATAAAGGAGATTGTACCGGTGATCCAAATTCGGAATATACACAAATCGTTCGGCTCGCTGGAAGTGCTGAAGGGTGTTAATGTGACGTTGGATAAAGGGAAGGTGCTGGTGATCATTGGCCCGTCCGGCTCTGGTAAAACAACGTTTTTGCGCTGTCTGAATTTGCTGGAGGTTCCCGATCAGGGTGAGATTCAGGTGGGGGATATTGCACTGAATTTTGCCAAAGGAACGAAGTTGCGGCAGGAAAACATCTTGGCGCTGCGCAAGCGAACGGGTATGGTATTTCAATCCTACAACCTGTTCCCGCATATGACAGTAGTTCAAAACGTAATGGAGGGACAAGTCACCGTTCAAAAGAAAAATAAGGACGAGGCATGCAAACGCGCATTGGAGCTGCTTAAAAAGGTGGGACTGGCGGACAAAGCAGAATCCTATCCCCATCAGTTGTCGGGCGGACAGCAGCAACGGGTCGGTATTGCCCGGGCAATGGCGGTGGAGCCTGAGGTGCTGTTATTCGATGAGCCGACCTCTGCGCTTGACCCCGAGCTGGTAGGTGAGGTGCTCAAGGTCATGAAGCAACTGGCTGCCGAAGGCATGACCATGGTCATTGTCACCCATGAAATGAAATTTGCCGCCGAGGTCGCTGACCATGTGATTTTGATGGATCAGGGCGTGATTGTGGAGCAAGGTTCACCTCATGAGGTACTTGAACGCCCCACCAGTCCACGGGCTATTCAGTTTTTGAATCGTCTGAGCGGGGAAACAGAATAAAAAGAAGATGGAAAAAGAAGAACCTCTACATGCGCCATTATGGGCATCAGAGGTTCTTCTTTTTATTACGATTTAGAAGAATCCAACTCGTCCTTCAGCTACATTTTTTAACCAGTCCTGCTTACGGCTCTTATCCAGCTCGCCTCGCATACCTTTAATAATCAGCTCAATATCTGTTTTTCCACTCTCATGCCATTCCAGAGCAGTGCTGACATACAACTCGCCGAGTTGGGCCAGAGAAAAGCCGTCAGTCATCGCCGCCGCCTTCTGCGTACCCGCTTCTCCTGCAAAAATAAGGAAGTTGCGCAGCTTGAGATACGCCAGTCGCAGCGCTTCGTCCGGCAGACTGATCTCATAGGCACGGTCGAAGCGACCCGCCCGGTTCATCAGACCCGGATCAATTTTTTCAGGATAATTGGTCGTTCCGATCAGGAAAATGCCCTCCTTGGAAGTAGCACCATCAAGCGTATTCAGGAAAAAGGAACGAACCTCCTGCGGCATGGAATCAATATCCTCAATGACCAGAACCATAGGCGCCAGACGGGTAGCCGCCTCGAACACCTCTTTGACCGATTCACTGGTCGTATACTCCGTAATTTGCCAGTAGGCGGCCGGACCCGGTACGCTGCTCGCAATTGATTTTACAAGTGTTGTTTTACCGTTGCCTGGATGGCCGTATAGCAGAATACCACGCTTGTAAGGAATGTTATAAGTCTGATAGAAAGAACGATCTGCTTCAAAAAACTGATCGAGTGATCGGAAAATATCCCGCTTAATTTCCGCTTTCAAAATCACGTCATCTCGCGTAATTGCGCGGGTTATCGGCTCCGCCTGCCGGGAAAGTCCACGACTTGTGTCGGTAAAGACGGTGACACGCTTCATATTTTGCTTGCGTTCACGACCGCGTACTCCCGCGAGGAAGCCTTGCAGCTCCTGATCGCCTATCGCAAATACGTAATCTTCATTATATACGCCATTATCACGGAAAAAGGGAACTCGCGCCAGCGCGATGCCCCACTTGGGATAGGCGAATACATTATTACGCATCGACAGGTGCACGCCGTATTCTGGGGTCGGCCCGTCATCATCATACTGGATGGTGCGTTCCTCCAAACGATCGAAGACTCGTGCCACATGCTCCAGATCAGGGCTGGCTGAACGAATATCCTCCTCCAGCAAATCCCAATACTCAATATTGGGATCATCGCTGGCATACAGCTCATATTTTACACCATAGCGGTTATAGAGTGCTTCACTGATGCCGTCGATCAGACGGGCATAAGCGGCATAACCGGTAATGCGCCCATCTGTACGTTCATCAAATTCGTAAATAGCCGGGATGTCTATACTCAAATTATTTGGCTCCTTTCAGGGCGGCCAGCGGCTTACATTTGGCTACAACTGCTGCGAGTCCTGCCCCGGTAACACTTTCAATAATATCATCTACATTTTTGTAGGCTTGTGGAGATTCGTCGAGAATGCTTTCCAGCGATGACTGATTGACCACAATTTCGTCGTCTGTCCCTACACCCAGTGCCCCTGCAAAATCGTCCACACTGACGAGCCGTTTGGTCGCAGAACGCGAACGAATACGGCCCGCTCCATGGCAAATGGAGTGGAAGTTATCCTGACCGCCCGGTAAACCTACCATAATATAAGAGGCTGTCCCCATAGAGCCGGGGATCAAGGCTGGATGCCCTGTCGCCTGATAAGGCCGAGGATTGTCGGGGTGCCCTGCTGGGAGAGCGCGCGTAGCACCTTTACGATGCACAAACACGTTACCGTGATCCGGGTGAGATTCCTCCCAACCATAATTGTGCATCAGATCGTACAAGGTGCGCAACTCGCATTTTGTACCAAAGACATCACGGAAGGCTTCACGCACGGAATATGCGATCAAATGTCGGTTCACCACCGCATAGTTCAATGCCGAGTACATCATATTGATGTAATGTGCAGCCTCGGGATGATCCAGCGGTGCGAATACCAGTCTCGGGTCGGAGGTACCGAGTCCGAGACGGCTCATCGCCTTGGCAATGGCAGATGAACTGGTCTGGCTGACGGCTCCACCCCAAGCCCGTGATCCGGAATGAATCATCACGGCAACCTGACCGTCGAACATACCCCAAGCTTCAGCTGTTTCGCGGTTTTCTTCCGCGATTTCAATCGCCTGAATTTCGACGAAATGATTGCCTCCACCCAGCGTGCCGAGCTGGCGGTGAGCCCGGTGCCACGTGCGATCTTCGACAAGGTTGAGTACCTCCTCATCAAATGAGAACTTACTGTGTTCTACATGGGTGAGTGAGGTGGATTTTTTAGGCGTGTAGCTGTCCGGAATATATTTATTAGGTAATCCATGCAGGCCCTTGCGTACAATATGCTCCAGCCGGATATCTGAATAATGTCCGCGCTGGTGGGCTTCCATCGGCAAATATTTATCAATGGTCTTGACCAGCTTGCGGCGCAGCTTGGTTTCCTTCAAGGCATCCTTGTGTAAATTCGTCAGGTGTACGCGCATGCCGCAGCCGATATCGCTGCCGACGATGGAGGGAGATACATAGCCGTCCTCCATTCCCCATACGGCTGTCGTGCCGATGCAGGTTCCGACGCCTACATGCACATCCGGAGTATAGCCCATATAGCGGATACCGGGAATTTGTAAATTGTTATTAGCCATCTCGAACACCTTGTAATCCAGCGAGGAGAAAAGCTGCTGAGAAGCATATACGGTCAAATCGCCAGCCGGAAGCTTCATAAGATGGCTGTAAGGTCCCTTTTCTAAGAACGAGTCTGTTGTGTGTTGTATATTCATATGGTTGGATAGTTCCCTTCTTCATGTAAATCTAAAAACACATACAAATTAAGCTCTAAAAAGAAAATAAAAAAAGCCGCAGACTTGTCGTCTACGGCTTCCTGCACCGAAAGTGTCATTACACGTCATGATCTATACATCATTAATACGTAAAATAACCTGTTCTTCCAATAGCATTAGATACAAAAAAGCCTGGTTAATCACGCCGTCAGACAGCGCGATGTCACCCATCATGTCGCCCGAACGGGGCCGATGAGACGAAAATTCAAATATGTGGTTTTGTCATGCTGCCTGTCTGTCACCATCATGTAAAGCTCAGTCATGTCTGTCGGCCCCCTTTTCTTAAAGTTAATTGCAATGTTAATGGAAACCTGTGGAAGCTGTCAACCCCAAAAAGAGGAAGTATGGAAAGATGTGACTTTAATCATAGTGAAGTGTGAGTTAGTTCATAGTTCAAATGAACCAAACCTGTTATTGTCTAAATATTCAAATATTCAGATATTGTTGATGATTTACAGGACAATTTTTGTGAGGGGGACGGAGCAAGCATGGAAGGAGAACTCCAGAAGTTTAAGGCCGACTTTTTCAAAGCATTGGCTCACCCTCTGCGCATCCGCATTCTGGAGGTGTTGAGTGAAGGGGAGCGGAACGTAAATGAGCTACAGACTGCGCTTGGTTCCGAAGGCTCTGCCGTATCGCAGCAATTGGCCGTGCTGCGCGCCAAAAATTTGGTGAGCAGCATCAAGGAAGGCACGACAGTTGTTTACTCGTTGCGGGACCCGCTCTTGACGGAACTGCTTGCGGTGGCGCGGCAAATCTTTGACAATCATCTGGTCGAAGCGATCTCGTTGCTGGAGGGTATACGGAACGAGAAGTAATGCTACTACAGAAAAGAAGGGTTCAGGGGATGAAGTGGATGGGAAGGTTCGAGGGTTATAACGCAGGAGCTTTGCGAAAGGACCTGATTTCCGGAAGTATTGTGGCAATTGTGGCCATTCCGCTCGGCATGGCGTTTGCCATTGCATCGGGAGTAAAGCCGGAATACGGGCTGTACACGACCATAGTGGCAGGAGTTTTGGTTTCACTGTTAGGAGGGTCCAAATTTCAGATTGGCGGACCTACGGGCGCTTTTATCCCGATTTTGCTGGCTATTGTCATGCAGTACGGTTATGAGAACTTGCTCATAGCCGGTTTCATGGCAGGGATTATGCTCATCTTAATGGGCGTGCTGAGGCTGGGAGCGTTAATTAAGTTTATCCCTAAGCCGGTTACGATTGGCTTTACGGCGGGCATTGCCGTGACGATTTTCAGCGGTCAGATTGCTAACTTTCTCGGCTTGCGCGGAGTAGAGCGGCATGAAACGTTTCTGCCTTCTATGGCAGAGCTGATCCATCGCCTGCCTTCACTGAATGTGTACAGTATTCTGACGGCGTGTATCTGTCTTGCCGCCCTCATTCTGGTGCCTAAAAAATGGCCCAAGGTACCCGGTTCACTCGTCGGCCTGCTCTTGTCCACGCTGGTGGCAGCCTGGCTTTTTCCGGGTCAGGTGGCAACGATCGGCTCCGCATACGGCGCAATTCCGGCATCTCTGCCAGAGCTGCATGTTCCAGGCGTGACCTGGGACTTAATTGTGAAGCTGCTGCCGCCTGCACTTGTCATCGCAATGTTGGGAGCTATCGAATCCCTGCTTTCGGCGGTGGTTGCTGACGGCATGACGGGAGCCCGACATAACAGCAATCGTGAGCTGGTCGGACAGGGCATTGCCAACTTGCTCACACCGCTATTTGGCGGCATTCCTGCGACGGGGGCGATTGCGCGCACAGCCACAAATATCCGCAGTGGTGCCGTGTCTCCCATGTCGGGGATTGTACACGGCTTGGTTGTGCTGCTTATTCTGGTGGTTTTTGCTCCGTATGCATCCAATATTCCGCTGGCGAGTATGGCTCCGGTGTTGATGGTGGTCGCCTGGAATATGAGCGAGCGCAAACATTTTGCACACATCCTCAAGACGCGGACAGCGGACTCTATCGTACTGGTTGTCACCTTTTTGCTGACGGTATTTACGACGCTGACCACGGCGGTTGAAGTAGGTCTGATTCTGGCGGTTGTGCTGTTCGTCAAGCGTATGAGCAGTACACTTTCAGTGGATAAGGTGTTACCCGATCCTTCTGTCAAGCATGAAAAAGTCGGCGCGCATATGGTTACAGAGCAGCATGATTGCCCACAGGTGGCGATTTATAGTGTGGAAGGACCTCTATTTTTTGGTGCTGCTTCGGCATTGGAAAATTCGGGGATGGGAGGTCAGGCTGACCGCCAGCAAGGGATTTTGCTGCTGCGTATGGGTAAGGTTCCCTTTATGGATATGACAGGAGAATCTAACTTTACCGTATTGATTCAGAAATATCGAAAATCCGGTGGAACAGTGCTTGTTTCCGGCCTTCAGCCGCAGCCTCTCGCATTACTTCACAAAACCGGATGCTACGACATGATCGGACATGATCATTTTTTCGAGCATACAGGAGAAGCCCTCACGGCAGCCATAACACTGGTGGATCGGGATACATGTCGCGGGTGCAGGCAGATGGCTTTTCGGGAATGTGCCGCCCTATGCGACAGATCGAAAGCACTATCAAAACCATCCATTTCGGATGGAGCTGTTCCGGTTCCCATACCTGTAAATAGCGGTAGATAGCCCTCTCTGAACTCTTCTATTGGAGTGCAGAACGAATGCCGAAAAATCTCTTTTATTTTTACGATTAGCAGTGCACCCTCAGATTAGCACCTGCTCGTAAAAACGGAAGAGGTTTTTTGCTTTTCTAAGAAAAAGGAAAAAAATTCAAAGAAATGCTTGTATATCTGTTTTTATGACATTATACTAGATTCAAAAGATACCATTTGTATCATTCTTTTGTTTTAATTTGGCTTTTAATGCACGGATATTAAACTCCTCGATAACTTCTAGCTTCCTACCCTACTTTTTTCTTCACGTTTTTCTCTTACTTTTTCCAAAGCGATATAAGCTAAATTTTTAAAATTTACATGCTGTTTCTTTCGATCCTGCCCTCTTGGTTGTCCACCACAGAATCATGACCTATGGATTCCATGCCAGAATCTATATTTTTTGAAGGAGGTGAGGACCAAAGGTTATTTTGTGAGCTTTTCACGCAAATGTCGGCAGGTTGTTCTTGAGAACCACAAAACCAATTAAAAGGAGATGAAAAGTATTGATTAAGTCGAAAAATATCAAAAAGACGTTATCGGCTAGTTTTACTGCTATTCTTGCTTTTTCTCTGATTTCTCCGGTGTACGGAGATGCGAGCACAACCACCGCAGCAGGAGCTTCGACCATTTCCGCCAAGGTTTCAGCCAAGCTGAACCAGCAATTCAGTGACAGCGAGTACGTCACCTATCTGGTTAAATTAAAAGATCAGGTAGATACAGAGTCGGTTGCCAAGCATGCTTTCCAAAAGGCTTCCGCAGACCAGATATCCCCCGCTGCCGCTAAGCTTTCTGTGCGTACAACGGTTGTGAACTCTCTCATTGATACTGCTGAAAAATCTCAACAGCCTGTGGAAGAATACTTAAAGAAGGAAGTCAATAACGGAGGCGTCAAAAAGTACAAGAGCTACTTTATCGTGAACGCGCTTGCGGTAACGAGTACCAAGGAGGTACTGGACAATCTGGCCACACTTCCTGAGGTAGACAAAATTTTACCGGATGAAACGCGGGAGCTACAAAAGGTTGAAATAGACACGGCTGTAACAGAAGAAAGTGCACAAAAATCCGTGGAGGAATCCGTATATAAGGATGCTGTAACGCCGAGCCGGGTGGAGTGGAATATTTCTAAAATTAAAGCTCCACAGGTTTGGGCCAAAGGCATTGACGGTAAAGGAATAGTTATCGCGAATCTGGATACAGGCGTGGATTATACCCATCCAGCGCTGAAAAGAAAATGGCGTGGTCTGAACGCTTCCGGTAAAGTCGTTAATCCGGAACTGAGCTGGTATGATGCAGTTAACGGAGCATCCCTGCCGACAGATTCCCATGGACATGGTACGCATACGATGGGTACAAGTGTTGGCTCGGATAGCAACGGTACGAATGAAATCGGGGTTGCTCCTGGTGCCAAATGGATTGCCGTTCGAGTATTCAACCCGAACACAACAGATTCCATTCTTCTGGACGGAGGTCAATGGTTGCTGGCTCCAGTAGACAAAAATGGCAAGAAGCATCCTGAGCTTGCACCGGATGTGGTGAATAACTCATGGGGTGGCGGACCTGGGCTGGATGAATGGTATCGTCCTGTCACCAAAGCGTGGAGAGCGGCACAGATTTTCCCTGAGTTCTCTGCAGGTAACACCTCTCTTTCCAATCCGGGCGGACCTGGATCTGTGGCCAATCCGGCAAATCTGCCGGAAGCTTATGCCACTGGAGCGACTGATGTCAACAACAAGCTGGCCAGCTTCTCGTTGCGTGGTCCTTCTCCATATGGCGAAGTGAAGCCTGAAATATCGGCTCCTGGCGTAAACATCCGCTCCTCTGTTCCTGGCGGAGTATATGAGGGGGGCTGGAATGGTACATCTATGGCAGGCCCCCATACGGCCGGATTAGCGGCATTGCTGCTCCAGGCCAAGCCATCCTTGACAGTGGATCAACTGGAGGATGTTATTTCGAAAACAGCGTCGCCGCTGACAGACAGCCAATATCCAACTTCACCGAATAACGGCTATGGGTATGGCCTGATCAACGCGTTAGCTGCGGTCAATTCGGTACTTAACTAAGAATGATCTGATCGTGCTTTAGAGAGAATTCGGAAATCCTTTTGAGCGGCTCGTCCAGAGATTGCATACACCTGCTAACCGTGTAATGCAACTATTTACGCAGCCGCTATAAAGGGGTTTTCGTACATAGAAAATACAAAAATTAAAAATTCCAAAGAAATTGCAAAAAAATGACTTGTATATCTGTTTTGATAACTTTATACTATCCATAATATATGTTTATATATCAATTTTTAATATAAAATGTAACGATATAACATGTTCTCTCTTCGAAGTGCTCCTGCTTATTCTCCTTGGTATCTGCTGAATTTCTCACTTGCTATTTTAGATTCGCAAACTCACCTATGAAATAAACTCACCTAAGAAAAATCCAAATCGTTTTATACCTCTATATTCTATGAAGGAGGTGGTTTGCCCACCATATCATGTTGTGCAGCCCGTAGGTTTGATGTGCAAGGCATGAGGTCTTACTCTTGTACAGGTTATACCAGAAATATTAAACCTAGTAAAAGGAGTGGAGAAGTAATTGATTAAACCTAAACGATTCAAGAAACCACTATCTATCGGACTCTCTTTGCTTATGGCCTTTTCATTTGTCCAACCCGCTTTGGCGAATAACACACCGGATGGCTCCAAGCTGGAGCTGAAATCAGCCTCGCACAAGGTCACGACCGCGAAGGTATCCCCGAAACTGACCAAACAGTTTGAGGAGAACAACTATGTAACCTATCTGGTCAAATTAAAAGAACAGGTAGACACAAACAAGGTTTCCAAAAATGCTCTCCAGAAGGCCTCACTTGAGAAAATAACGCCCTCCGCTGCCAAAATGGCTGCGCGCAGCCATGTGATCAGCTCTCTACGTGAAACCGCTTCAAGAACCCAATACGGGCTTGAAAATTATTTGGATAAGCAATCGGAGAGCGGTGGAGTGAAGGAATATAAAAGCTACTTTATTGTCAATGCCCTGGCGGTCACAAGCACCAAGGAGGTGCTGGACCATATTTCACAGTTGCCTGAGGTAGACAAAATTTTGCCGAATGAAACACGTTATCTGCAAAAGGTGACGGTTGACAAGCAGGCAGAGGGAACAGCCGCCAAAGCTGCTGAAACAGCGACAGCGGACACGGCAAAATCTGCAACGGCAGAGAAAGCTGTAGAGCTGGAGAAGGACGATAGTAAAACATCGGCGAAGCCCGGCAATGCAGGTAAGAACGCTGTAGACCCGTCTACCGTGGAATGGAATATATCACATATTAATGCACCCCAAGTATGGGAACAAGGAATCGATGGAACTGGAATCGTCGTCGCCAATCTCGATACAGGCGTAGACTACACTCACCCAGCCCTGCATCGCAAATGGCGCGGTCTGGACGCGGCGGGCAATGTCGTGAATCCCGAGTTGAGCTGGTACGATCCGCATAGTCATGCGACGCTTCCAGTCGATCAGGAAGACAGTTCCCATGGTACGCATACGATGGGTACGATGGTTGGCTCCGAGGAAAATGGGACGAACCGAATAGGCGTTGCACCTGGTGCGAAGTGGATTGCGGTTCGGATTTTTAATCCAGAAACGACGGATGCGATTATACTGGACGGCGGTCAATGGCTGCTTGCGCCAAAAGATGCCCAAGGTAACCTTCATCCCGAGCTTGCACCGGACGTGGTGAACAATTCGTGGGGCGGCGGACCCGGCCTCGATGAATGGTTCCGACCTGTGGTTCAAGCATGGCGGGATGCACAGATATTCCCCGAGTTCTCCGCAGGTAATACATCTCTTTCGAATCCGGGTGGCCCTGGATCGGTAGCGAATCCGGCTAACTATCCAGAATCCTTTGCTACTGGAGCAACCGATCTCAATGACAAGCTGGCCAGCTTTTCACTGCTAGGACCGTCACCATATGGCGAAGTGAAGCCCGAGGTTTCTGCACCGGGTGTAAATATTCGATCATCCGTTGCTGGAGGTGCCTATAAAGGCGGGTATAACGGAACTTCCATGGCGGGCCCTCATGTAGCGGGACTTGCGGCTCTGTTGCTGCAAGCGAATCATTCGCTTACCGTGGATCAACTGGAAGAAATTCTGGAAAATACAGCTACACCACGCACGGACAGCACATATCCGACTTCTCCGAACAATGGCTACGGACATGGTGTCATTAATGCACTGGATGCAGTCGGCTCTGTCGTTCAGGGCTTGGGCTCCGTATCCGGTAAAGTCGTAACAGGTGGAGACGATTTGGAAGCACCTGTTCTGGAGCATACACCGCCTGCTGCGGTATTCGAAGGTGTGGATGTACATCTCACCGCTCATGTGACAGATAATGTCGGCGTGACAGCGGTTGAGGCATTTGCCAGAACAGCGGGTACATCAAACTATGTATATATTCCGCTGGAACGGACCTCCGGCGACAGCAAAGATGGTACATATCAAGCGTCCATCCCGACTTTCTTGGTGGATAGCGCCGGTCTGGAATACTATATTCGCGTGAATGATTACGGCAATAACGGTTTTGAAACCGAAGTGTACAAGGTTAATGTCTCCAAAGGCGTCAAACCTGGCTACACACAGGATTTTGAAAAGGATATTGCCGGTATTAATGTCGGTGGACAGGGTAGTGTCTGGAAATGGGGAACCCCGGTAAGTGGCCCAGGAAGTGCACATTCGGGAACGAAGGTCCTGGCGACCAATCTCGAAGGCCAATACCAGACCAATTCCAACAGTTATTTTATGGCTCCTCCAATTGATCTGACCGAAAGCCCGAAAGGGGCACTGGTTAGCTTCAAGCATTGGTACGATCTTGAAAACAATTCTGATTTCGGCAAAGTGTATGTGGCAACCCAAAATAGTCAGAATGCATTTGAGCAGGTATTATCATTTACAGGCACCAGCAACGGCTGGAAAACACAATATCTCGATTTGCGAGCATTTGCAGGTCAGAAGGTATACCTGCTGTTCAACTTTACAAGTGATAATACGGTTGTAAAAGATGGCTGGTATATCGACGATCTGTCGATTCAGGAGCCAGATACCGTTGCACCCGCCGCGCCAAGCAATCTGACTGCCGAAGCAGATACGGTCGGCAACGTCTCGCTGGCCTGGAATGCTCCATCCGATGAAGACGTGAAGCAGTACAAAGTGTATCGCTCCACCCAATCGGGCAAAAATTACACTTCGTTGGGTACAACCTCTGGATTGACATTCACTGATACGATTACGGTCGGCGGCTCGACCTATCATTATGCAGTGGCGGCCGAGGATTACAGTGGTAACGAGGGTGCCAAGTCGAACGAGGCTTCTCTGAGAGTAGAAGTGCCGGATACGCTGTATAGCGATCAATTTGACGGCAGCTCGGATAACGGCTGGACTCATTCCGGGACCAAGGATGAATGGGAACGTGGCATCCCCAAAGAAGTGGGACCAGAGAGTGCGGTATCCAAACCAAACGTATGGGCAACCGATCTTGATGGAAGCTATGAGAACGGAGCCGACTTTTCGCTAGTTTCTCCAAAAATGAATTTGAATGGTGTAAGGAACGCAACACTGACCTTCAACCACTGGTTTGAAATTGAGGCAGGCTATGACTACGGTTATGTGGAAGTGTCCAAAAATAATGGCGACACGTGGACAGAGCTGGGTAAATTCTCTCACAACACGAGTGGTAAAAAATGGGCACCGGTTTATTACAATCTGGATAGCTATACCGGCAACGAGGTTCAATTCCGCTTCCGTTTGAAGTCGGATAATAGTGTGAACAAAAACGGTTGGTACATTGACGATTTCCGTGTGCTGGGCATTCCAGCTTCGACAGTGACCAAAGATGTATTACCTGAGTCGAATATCAAGCTGGAAAAAGCGGAAGAACAATTCCCGCTGTACAAGATTACAAGCACTGAAAAGAGCGAATTTCAGGAAAAAGTGAAGCCGACGGAAACAGCGGTGGACAGCGGACGTGTCGGTCTCGACAGTCTTCCAGCCAGCGCCACAGTTACCGTACTGGAAACCGGACGTTCGGTGAAAACAGACCCTACTACGGGCAAATACAGCTTCATTCACGTAGCTGGCGATTATACGCTGAAGGCTGAAGCCTACGGGTATGTGCCGCAAACGAAACAGGTCACTATTGAAAATAATAAAGTGGTGAGAGCGAACTTTAGTCTCCAAGCGGTACCTCATGGTACGATTCACGGAGTCATTACCGATAAGCAATCCGGTGAACCGATCCGAAAAGCGAAAGTGCTTGTGCTGGAGGATGCACGCATTGCTCCAGTAGAGACGAATGAGGCTGGAGAATTTACGCTGGATGTGCTGGAAGGGACCTATACATTATCCATTGCAGCGGAAAATTATTACAGCGACAGTGTCACGGTCACAGCACCTCCGAACGGTAGTGTGGAAGCGAACGTAACATTGAAGCCATTTATCGGCTTTCAGGGAGGTATCGCTTATGATGACGGTACCGGGGAAAATGCAAGAGCCTTTAACGCCGCAGGCAACTCCTGGGCAGTCAGAATGACACCTGAGTCAGAGGTGGCTCAAGTGACAGGAGCGTCGCTTCTGTTCTGGAATTCAGCCTTCCCGAATCCGGGAGGAACGGCGTTCAAATACTCCGTCTATGATGCATCTGGTGCGGCGGGCGCACCGGGACGTCTGCTGGCTGGCCCATTCGACGGCACAGCCGTTCGGGATGAAACACAGTGGACGACCGTACAATTCCCTGAACCCGTAACGGTTCAAGGCGACTTCTATATCGTCTATACGCAGCCAAGCGCGGGCACGCAATCTCCGGGTCTTGCTACAGACGAAAGTGGACCCAATGCGCTTCGTAGCTGGCAAGGTGTAAGCGGCGCATGGAGCCAATCACCGGAGGCTGAGGGCAATTACATGATCCGGGCGATTGTCAGATATCCGGTTAATGCGCCAATGATTACAACACCGACCAAGGCAACGTATACGAAGGAAGAGACAATCACAGTTACAGGTACTTCCCCGGCAGACGGGGCGGACATCCAGCTCTTTAACGGTAAAGAACTCGCTGGCACAACCAAGGTGAAGGATCGCCAGTTCAGTCTGGCGGTCGATCTTCAGCCGGGTGCCAATCCGCTGAGTGTTCAGGCGGCGGTATACGGCAAGTTGACGGATCGTTCCGAGCCGGTGGTCGTCATACTTGACCAGACTAAACCGGGTCTGATCTTGACTTCGCCAGATGAAGGAGCTCGTACAAATGCGGGTGTCGTCAGTGTAACCGGTACAGTTTACGACGAGTTCCTCACCGAGTTGACGATTAACGGTGAGCCAGCCGAATTTGGAAGTGACGGCAGCTTTAACAAGCGTCTGCTTATCAATGAAGGGGAAAATCAAATTACGGTAACGGCCAAGGATCTTGCCGAGAACGTAACGACGGTTACCCGTTCAGTGTATGTCGATACAGCTCTGCCGAAGCTGGAAAATATCAGTCCTGCTGAGGATGTGCGTATCACTCCAGGGCAACCGGTGCAGGTATCCTTCGACAGTGCGTCCGGATTGGAAGCATCCTTCCATGTGGAATTGCCCTTCGATCTGACCACCTTGGCCCGAAACGAAATTCCGCTAAACGAAACTTCGCCAGGTCATTATGAAGGAATTTACTTCACTTCCTCCTCTCTGAGCCTGGAAGGCGGAGTCATTGTGATCCGGGTAAGGGATGCAGCAGGAAATGAAGTGGAGACGGAAGCATCCGGAAGATTGTATGTAACGAAGGGTGGAGGGCAGGACCCTGATCCGAATCCTCCGACCTCTAACGAGAAACCAGTTGCGATCATTCAGGCGAATGATTCAGCCAAGAAGAATAAGAACGTTCAGTTTAACGGAAAAGCCTCACGTGATGTAGACGGTGAAATCGTCAGCTATAGCTGGAACTTTGGCGATGGCGATACAGCGTCAGGCTCCAAGATAAAGCATAAATTTACCACAGCCGGAACGTATACCGTAGAGTTGACGGTGACAGATAATAATGGCGCAAGCGGTAAAGCTGCGCATACCATCACGATCCGTTAATCAGGTGCATGGAATGTTTCTTTTAAAATAACAACAGAAGACCCACAGCAAGCTACCATTTATGGAGGCTTGCTGTGGGTCATTTTTGAATTGTGGAACAGGTCTGGAAGCGATACAATGAATAGAAACATACAAAGTGAATGTATTCACAATATTATTTTTTTAGACAGGAGAGAATCATATGATTCATTTGGAAAAAGAAAGCGGACGTATCCGCCTTGTGCTGGATGCCTATTTTATGGGAGAGGACATAGTTGTACTTATTTCCGGCGGTGATCAGCCCCATCTGGGAACGATTACAGCAGGTGCCAGACTGGAGCCGATTCAAACCGTTCAATTGCAAGCCCACAAGGAATTTTATATTACCGAAGAAATTGCCGTTCGTTTGCGAAAAGAGTTTGCGGGCAACTTTGCAATTTGCTGCGGGGCGCATTTGGATCATGCAACCAAGGACGAGATCCGAGTGCTGACAGACATGGCTATACAACTGGGAAAAGAGCTCGTTGGAGAACTCAAGCAAGCACGCTTGTAGCAACCTTTTTAAGTGAACTCCCGAATGAGTAGATTGCGATAGGGATACTTACTAAAGGGATACTTAAAAAGTAGTGCAAAGCCATCATCCTCAATTTGCACGGATTTTAACGCAGAGGATGGAATTAAACTACGGACCATTACATTAACTGCACGCTGGTCTTTCCTGTTGATTGCTTTGGCTAAGGCAGAGGCAAAGCATCGATTGCGTGCCAATTCGAGATACAGCGGAAAAACGGCTTTGGCGATGGCGCGGTGAACCCTCGGCTCAAATGTAAACTGCACCGTACCGGGTGGAATCGTCGTTCCGTTCGTATAATACAGCATCGGTGGCTGGGCCAAAAAGGAGATAAAATAGCCGATACCGTTCGTGCCCAGTCCTTGCTTGGCGGCAAATGGCGCTACTGAGCAGAGAAGGGCCTTCATTCGATCCAAATTGCCATGCACGACAGCTCGTGACCATTGGACGGCAAAAGCACGGCGGGTTGCAATAGCTTTGTAAAATGGCAGCATGGCGGCGGATATTTTCCTGAGTGTGTCAGCGTTTAAGCGTTTGTGAGGCGAACCCCTTCTGCGGGATGTTGCACGATATACCATAGCTCCGACCTCCTTGGCAGGATGCTCTCATGGAGCGCATTTTATCAGTAATAGGTAAAATACTGTATGCCCGATCACCTCGAAAAGTGCTTATGTATTAATGTCTTTTTCTAATAATTCACTATTTTTTAATGGCTTGGTCACGTTTCTGGTCACGGAATTCTTCTTCAATTCTTTTCTGGTGTCTCTCTTCCATCTACACCGCATAGTTATTTTATGGACGCTGATTTCTGCTCATGAGCAGTTTGGAAAATCCGGAATCGTCTCCGAATTTGGGGACAGTAAAAATATTATACTTCTAAATTTATCCAATATTATATATACCGGGGGTGGTTAAAATCAAATTACCATTCATTTTCCACAAATATGCTCCTAGCACTTCCACTCTGCGACTCAACTATAATTTTTGACTCGATACCATATGCAAATTGTGGACGTTGTTCGACTGTTACATACATCAATTTTGAGCTAAATCTGCTGATAATACATAAAGGAAAATGAGTATCAATGTTCAATCAGGTGATGATACCCTTAATCAAGAAATCTTTGCAAACTATCCGAAAAGGTATCTTAAGTAAATATCTGAAAGGTGTATGATTTTATTCTAAAAAATGGTACAATTATGAGCGATAAAACAAATGTATTTTACTACTTGTTTCTCAATTACATAATTTTTTAACTATAATAACGATTTCACGTTGAAAGGGTGTTTTATCCATGAAAATCACACCTACGATACGGACAGAATTAGACAGATACTTAAAACAAGAGGGTTTGAGTCTAACGCAATTTGGACATATTGCAGGCATTAATAGGGGGATAGTAAGTGGTATTGTGACAGGTAATAAGTCTATGTCCGCTAACCAGTTAGATTGCATTACTGAGGCTATGGGTTTACCGGAAGGCTACTTTTACGACTTATTTATAGAAAACTACATCATCGACATTCCCCCGAATATGAGGCGGATCGAGCCATTTTTGTATCGCTGTGCGGAGTTGGACAAATTTGACTCGATTCGTCGAGTGGCGGAATCCATCATGGACAATCTACTCTATTCGCCCAAACTGTTTGACATTGCTGAAACGTTATTTGCACAGGGAAGACATGTCGCTGCATTACTACTCTATGAAGGTGTAG
>NZ_ASRY01000333.1 GCF_000520815.1 Paenibacillus maysiensis
GCAGGGATCATCCTGATCATTCAGGCATACATTCATACGCCATGGGAGTTGCTTTTTCTTCGTGCCATCAGCGGCTTTGTGCTGGCCTTTTTGTCCCCTGCTTGCATGACTATGCTCGCGCAGCTATCCGATCATCCGGTTACGCAGGGCAAATATATGTCAGGACATGGCGTCGTTCACACGCTGGCCTCCGTCCTGTCTCCAGCGGCAGGCGCGTTCATTGTAGCCAGCTTTGGGTTTAGCGAGACGTTCCGTTCCCTCGGTATCATTCTTGTGGTTACAGGACTCATGGCTTATTTTACATTACCTAAAAAAGCACCTGCTCTCCAGGCTCAACTGTCTGACGGGCATGCAGCACCCGCTCCCCTGACCGGGGTACAGCCGCTTTTACCATTCAATTGGCGTTACCTGCTTGTACCTTTTGTTTTGGCGTGCGCACAAGGCATTTTATTTTACGAAATCCCGTTACGCAACAATGGTACTGCGTCCATGATGTCCACGGGGCTGCTCTTTTCCATTATCAGTCTGGGAGCGCTCTGTACACTCAGTCTGCTTTTTCTAAATAAGTATTCACCGATGATCCGGCTGATTTGCGGCATCATACTGATGTCCCTGTGCTTCTATGCCCTCGCTACCTTGCCCGAGTCAGTGATTGGAATCGTACTCTTTATACTGGGAACAGCCAAAGGCATTACCTTTCCAGCGCTGGCCTCACTCTTTATACGGCTTGGAGGAGCACGGTTGGGCAAAACCTTTGCGCTGCAATCCATTGCAACATCTATCGGCTCCTTTGCCGGACCGGTGCTGGCTGGCCAGCTCCCCGTTCATTTTTCACCTTTTTTTATTGCTTTTTTGATTTTGATGACCGGCTTGCTGTTCATTCCCATTCAGCGGCTATTCCCAACACCGCCGCTGTCTGCCTCCGGGCCGTATCATTCCTAGATCGCTTGAGAAGCTCTCCCTTTAACGCCCAAAGTTCCTTACAAGAAGGCGAATGCACAGTACCCAAAGCCCTTATCAACATAGACTGGTTTGACTGAACATTTATGTATGAAGGGAGGTGCATTCCGTGAGCCACTGTCATCCTGTGAGCCCTGTTTCTTGTTGTGGATTGGGGACTTCGACTGGCATCATTCTCGTTCTTTATATTCTGCTCGTCATTATTCTCCGTACTTGCTGGATTTAATGTCTGAATTGCCCTAACATGCCGCCTCGTACCCATGCCTGCCACTTCTGGCAGGCTGTTTTGTTGCTTTTTTTGCATGAGAACCCTGTTTGGAGCTACACTATACACATATTCTTTCATTTCCCGGGGAATTTCGAGTACAGGCTTTAGGCAGGGGGTGAGCAAGATGACGATTACCGTTATCGTTGAAGGGAAAAATGACCGCAGTAAACTTCGTCGTTTACTTGATCCCGAGGTTCATATCTTATGCACCTTCGGCACGCTAAACTCAGTAAAACTGGAATCCCTCCGCAAGCAGGCCAAGCATGACGAAATATACTTGTTTATGGACAATGACAGCTCAGGCAAAAAAATACGTGGTGTGCTTGCCGACTCTTTTCCAGATGCGCTTCATATATATACCCGCAAAGGATACGCAGGAGTAGAAGGCACACCAGATGAATATGTAATCGCCCAATTGGAAAAGGCAGGACTGGAAGAGTATATTTTATACCCGCCTGTTCCCTAGTTATAAAACCATAGTTATGAGAACCCTAGTCATGAAAACCATCCACAAAAAAAGCTGTCCGCCAGGCCGATTTATGCCTGATGAACAGCTAAATGTTACACGCAACAAATTTTATTAAAAATGTCTTGTCTTAGAACTTGTGAACCGTATCCACGATCATCAGCAGAAAGCTGAGTGTCAGATGGTTAATGGAAAAGAAAAATACTTTTTTAGCCCATGAATCCGTCTCTTCTTCTTTAATGGTAAAACCTTTAAAGGCATAAAATGCCCAGAGCACGGACAGCAATACGGAAACAATCATGAAAATCATTCCAGCATATCCATAAGCATACATCAGGATCGGTACCGGAATCAGCAGCACGATATAAGGAATCATTTGAATTTTAGTACGCTGAATGCCTTTCACGACAGGCAACAACGGAAATCCTGCTGCGCGGTATTCTTCGACCCTGCGGATTGCAAGTGCCCAAAAATGAGGCGGCTGCCATAGGAACAAAAGAGCGAATAAGAGCCATGCGCCCAAGTCAATACGACCCGAAGCGGCTACATAGCCGATCACAGGAGGCATTGCGCCCGAAATACCGCCAATGGATGTACTCCATGTGGATGAGCGTTTCAGCCAAAGCGTGTAAATACCGACGTATACGAACATGCCGAGTATACCGAGCAATCCTGCCTTGACACCAGAAAAAAAGAACAGTACAGCCAGCCCGACAACGCCCAAAGTGATAGCGTATGACAACACCGTTGTGGGAGTCAAACGCCCTGTTGGCAGTGAGCGATTGCGTGTACGCTCCATTTTCAAATCCAGTTCACGATCAAAATAGTTGTTAAAAACACAAGAAGACGCCATAACCAGCATTGTACCTACCAACGTCAGAATCAGCTTTATATAGTCAACGTCCCATTGTGAAGCCAACCAAAAACCGCCAAATGCCGCAACCAGATTGGTGCGCAGAATACCTGGCTTGGTGACCGTTATAAAATCTTTCCATGTTCCAGCCTTACCGGGTGGTTTGGATTTAACCGAATAGGTAGTCGTATCCGAAGTAGCCTCATAACTAATATTATCCACTGTGAGTAACTCCCCCTTTGAGATGTATGAATTCGGGAGTAAGTTGAACTCCGATATAAATTTTATCATATAGTTTCCGTAAAAAGTTTGACAGAAAACGCACAAAACGTTCACAATTTCGATGACGAATCGACCTTGCTGATCATTTACAGTAAATTAGGGTAGTAATAAGTACAGGATACAATACAAAAAGGAGCGACAAAAATGGATACAGCCACACACTTTGTCATGGGGATCGGGTTGGCCGGGCTGGCCTACACCGATCCTGCCGTCGCCGCAGATCCAAAGTTGGCGGCAGTCATACTGCTGGCCACGGTCGTAGGGTCACAGGCACCGGATTTTGACACCTTGCTACGATTAAGAAACAATGCAGCCTACATCCGCAATCATCGTGGACTGTCGCACTCCATTCCCTTCTGGTTGATATGGATCTTGTCCATCACGGGATTAATTGCTCTTATTTTCAGGGATGTACCTGTCGGTCATGTCGCCCTGTGGGTCACGATTGCTGTCTGCCTGCATGTGTTTACAGATTTGTTCAATACGTACGGGACACAGGCATTCCGGCCGTTTACGCCCAAGTGGATATCATGGAATATTATCCACATCTTTGATCCCTTTATATTCGGCACCCATGTTGCTGCTATTCTAGTGTGGATCACTGGACTGGTTTTACCAGCTCCCTTATTTATTACGTTGTACATCATTACAGGCCTGTACTATATTTGGCGTACCTGGAGTTATTTCCGTACCAGAAACGCGGTACGTGATATGGACCTCGCGCGCCAGCCGGACGATATCTATTATATCATTCCCACGGTTTCATGGAACCGGTGGCATGTGGTAAAAGCTCATCAGAATGGAAGTTATGACATTGGCGGACTGAACGGGAAGCATCTTTTTTGGACAAAACATGCGGTTCCGTCCACACATCCTGCCGTAGAAGCATCCAAATCCTACCGTGATGTGCAGGCATTCCGCTATTTTTCTTCCTTTGCTGTTGCGGAGGTGGAAGAGCTGGAATGGGGCTACATTGTGCGTTGGGCGGATGTTCGTTATCGACATCGGAGGCAATATCCCTTCGTGGCCGTCGTCGCCATGGATAAGCAGTTTGGACTGATCAACAGCTATATCGGCTGGCTCAGCCATGAAAAGATGCAGAAACGCCTCTCCCTGCATACGAATTAAAAAAGCATATCAGCAAGCAACGCGAACGACAAACAGCAAGTCTCCCCTGATCCCCGGAGCTTGCTGTTTTTTTGCCGTTCACAGAGAAAATCCATCCCTCCATGAAATATCTACATGAAAGCGCCCTCTTGACGAAGCGGACTTGTGTGATTCACAATGGTCATAAGCCATGCGCGCAAAAAATCCGGAGCATGATTGCTCCGGATTTTCTTCATCACAGTTGCTCATAATACAGCTTCTAAGATGGGGTGTTTATGTGTATTACTGCATACGGCCACTGCCCGACAAGGATTGCTCTGCTTGTTGGACCAGCTTTTTAGTGATGTATCCCCCGAGAGAGCCTGTTTCGCGGGAAACGACGTTACCGTAGTAACCATCTTGAGGAATTGTGATGCCGAGTTCTTGAGCGGCCTCATATTTTAATTGTTGTAAAGCGGCGTTGGCCTGCGGTACTTGCAGGTTGTTTGAACGACGTCTGCTCATATTTGAATCTCCTTTCAGTTCTTTGTGAGTGAGGTTCATTGCAAGCTTGCAAGATTATTATGGCTCGCTTACACCTGCTTATTCCTAAAATTCAACATTCGAACGCTGGAGGTTTTTCCCATGAGCAAAGGTCTATCCTTGTGGTTCGCCGTTTCATCTATTGTCCTGCTGACGGCAGCCGCCATATCCATCAGTTATTCCGCTTGGCTTGCCATTTTACTGGGCCTTCTCTCTGTCGGCAACATCGGCTGGGGCTTTGTTGTTAAGGCCAGACAACGTCGCTCCTGAGACATTTCTGTTAAACGGCTGATCGCGTTGGCCTGCGGTTTGTCTTAGCGCTTGCGGGGCAGAAACCCCATACGCTCTTTGACCGCAGCCAGCGTGATTTCAGCAGCTTCTTGCGCCCGCTCTGCAGATTGGGCCAAAATGCGTCCAATTTCACCGGACTCCCGAATGTCACGATAACGCTGTTGAATAGGCTCCAGGGTGGCTACAACCGCCTCTGCCAGCTCTTTTTTGAACGTACCGTACATTTGGCCCTCATAACGATTCTGCACTTCCTGAAGCGACAGACCCGTACACTGGCTGTAAATTCCCATCAGATTACTGATCTCCGGTTTGCTTGCCGGGTCATATTTAACCTCACTGCCAGAATCAGTGGTAGCGCGACTGATTTTCTTGCGAATGACTTTCGGTTCATCCAGCAGAGCAATATAGCTGCCCGCATTCGGATTGCTTTTGCTCATTTTTTTGGAGGCATCATCCAATGACATAATTCGTGCGCCCACCTCAGGGATATACGGCTCGGGAACAGTGAAATAATCTCCATAACGGTGATTGAAACGACCTGCCAAATCGCGTGTCAGCTCCAGATGCTGCTTCTGATCGTCACCTACAGGAACCAAATCCGCATTGTAAAGCAAAATGTCAGCTGCCATCAGCGCTGGATATACGAACAATCCCGCACCTACCGAGTCCTTACCCGCCGATTTGTCCTTGAACTGGGTCATGCGTTCCAGCTCGCCCATATGGGTCAGGGTTGTCATCAACCATCCCAGTTCCGCATGCTGAGGTACATGGGATTGTAAAAAGACGTTGGATTGCTCGGGGTTAATACCTGCTGCAATAAATAATGCCGCCACGGCCTCCGACTGTTCACGCAATTGAGCCGGTTCCTGGGGCACCGTAATGGCATGAAGGTCTACGACCATAAAGTAACAGCGATGATCCTCTTGCAACTTGACAAAGTTTTTCATTGCACCGATATAATTGCCTAAAGTAAGCTGTCCGCTGGGCTGAATGCCTGAAAGTACCGTTTTCATATTCATCATTCCTCCTGAAATTTATTTAAATAATTGAACGCAAAAAGGCCCCGCATCCTCAAGGGACGCGAGACCGTGGTACCACCCTTATTCATTGCCTTCAGCCTGTTACTTGTCGGAGTCATGCTCCGTGGCTGCCTGCAATCTTATAGCTCCGTTAACGGGGAGCAATCGGCCGTCATACTGAGGAAGAATGCTTCCTGTTCTGTGCGGCACTCCAAGGTCCATTCAGCAGTGCAGGCTCACCGGTTCGCATCTACCACCGGCTTTCTGAAGAGCGTATACGAAGGCTTACTTGTCCTTATCATCGCGTTATCCATGTCATTACATTGTAAACTACATTTATGATAATTCCGCATCCTGTTATTGTCAAATGTCGATTGTGCCCTGCGGTCTAAAATCTGTTATCATAATGACACGAAGCTTCAACCGATTATAGTGGACAAAGGAGCATGGATATGAAACAAGTGACCAAAGAACATTGGAATAGTTACGACACGTATGTTTTACATAGCCCTGAGCTGGAAGTTACGATGATCCCCCGTCTCGGGAATAATATTATCTCGGTGCGTGATCTGAAGCTGGATCGGGATATCGTACGGCGTCCTGGCGAGGAAGAACTGGCCTTTTATTTGCAAAAGCCGTATCATTTTGGCTTGCCGATTCTGATCCCTCCCGGCCGAATTCGCAAAGGACAATTCGAGTTTGACGGTGTTCCCTATCAGTTTGATCGGAATACGGCCAACGACAATCATATACATGGGCTGCATCGTAATCAATCCTGGCGTTGCAGTGATATTGAAGAAGATGAGGAAGGTTGCAGCGTGACCACCGAGCTGTTGACGGAAAGTGATCCGCACTGGATCGAGCAGTTTCCTATTCCTCTGCGTCTGGAGATGACTTACCGCTTGCAGGGACCCGTATTGAGTCAAACGCTGCGTGTAACGAATCTGGGTGACAAAGCAGCCCCGTTCGGCTTGGGATATCACACCTGGTTTATGGTGGACGGAGAGCCTGAACGCTGGCGCCTGAAGCTGCCTGTGAACGGGGTATATGAGCAAGACGCTGAGCAGCTCCCAACAGGTACAATTACCCCTTTGTATGACTTGGAGCCGCTCTCTACGGGACTTTCCCTGAAAGGAACGAATCTGGATACGCTGCTGCGAGCATCGGAGGGACCTGCTGAGGCCCTGTTGACCCGTGATGACGGTTATCAGATTCGCTATACGGCGGATGAACAATACTTTAAGTATTGGGTGTTGTATACCAAGGGTGAATGCGATCAGTATCTTTGCATCGAGCCCTATACCTGGTTGTCTGATGCACCCAATCTACACGATCCTGTGAGCGCAGGCGGTCTGATTCGTCTGGAGCCTCAGCAATCCATTAACCTGAAAACTCAGATTCATATGATATATCCGTAATTTCCCTCTATTCATTTTCCTTCCTTCGGCGCATATTTTCATTACTCTGTCGCATAATAACCTCATCACAGCCGAAGGAGGTGACTACACATGGCTAATGGATCTAATCAAGGCAGAGGACGCCGCAGTAACAACTTGGTCGTACCTCAAGCCAACAACGCACTACAACAATTGAAATATGAAGCAGCGCAAGAGCTGGGCATCACCATTCCGGCAGACGGTTATTATGGTGACATGCCATCCCGTGAGGCTGGTTCTCTGGGAGGTTATATCACTAAACGCTTGGTGCAACTGGCCGAACAGCAATTATCAGGTCGTTCAGGTCAATAAGCGTCATTATTCCACATGAAGCATTCCGTTAAATATCGCATTTAATCAAAATACGATAAGGCGGGCATATAACAAAGGCGGTCTTCCCCAGGAAGGCCGCCCTTTCTTTACCCTTTTAATATGGATGATTATTCGGAATTAGCCGCTCGGTATGTAGGCTTGTTATAACGGATCATGAGATTCGCCATGTTATAATTCGATTCCAGCGTAGCATCCACCAGAATGGTTCCCTGTCTGACGGCAAAATCGAAAGCAATTTCACCATGAGTCCAGCTACGCTTGTGATTTAGTGTATCCAGCGCCATACGACGGAAGTCCCCCCGATGATCTACTGACAGCCCAGGCTCCACCGCTCCAAATGTACCGCCTTTACCTGCAATCGGATTATGACGGATACCAAATTTTCCAACCACGTTGTTACGTATTTGTACAAATACAGTTCCTGACGACAAACCCGCCAGTTCATCATCCAGTTCTTTAAAAACAATATCCATCTGTCTCACTAACGACAATTGACCTACTTCACTCATTAAAAAAATCCCCCTATATACCTGTTTCAAAACCATTAATAGGTCTTATGACTCAATTATATGCGAAGCTTTTTAACGTTACAATCATAAACAACACAAATGGGCATTTATAACTAATTTCTAAGTATATCCATCAATTTAAATTTCGCTAACAGGTAATACCAACTCTAATTCGACACATTACGACTTTATTCCTCATCTTCTGCAAGAATCGCAATAAAGGCCCCCCTCGCGGGAGACCTGATTTGGAGTATATCCGTTATTCCGTCATTTGCAAAAATTGCTCAATATCCTGAACTGTGACTTGCGCGGCATTACGCCAGAAGTCAGCCTGTGTTAAATCGGTCCCCAGATGCTTGGAGGCCAATTCTTCTACAGTCATGCGCCCCGTATCACGCAGCAAGGCATCATATTGATCGGCAAAGCCGTCGGCATTTTCTTTCGCAAAGGCGTAAATCCCGGCACTGAACATGTACCCAAATGTATATGGGAAGTTGTAGAATGGAGTGTTCGTAATATAGAAATGCAGCTTGGATGCCCAAAAATGAGGGTGAGCCTCATCCAAAACACCGCTGAACGCTTCACGCTGTGCTTGCTCCATTAATTCTCCCAGTTGTTGCGCTCCTACGACTCCTTTTTTCCGCAGCTCGTAAAAACGGGTTTCAAACAGGAAACGTGCATGAATATTCATGAAAAAGGCCACGCCGCGCTGAATTTTATCCTCCAGCAAAGCTACCTTCTCCTGACCCTCGGCAGCCGCCAGCAAAGCATCGGATACAATCAGTTC
>NZ_ASRY01000334.1 GCF_000520815.1 Paenibacillus maysiensis
TGCAGGCCTTAATCTCCCCAAGGCTCCGGCAACCAGCCGCAACCGCCTCTCCGATGTCACCCTTGGATACACCATTACATCCGCATATAATTTCGTCATCAGGCATTTGCTCCAGCATCATAGCGCCACTTGCTTCTGGTTGGCCGGGATTGAAGCCGAGCAATAGCTCTTTCTCACGGCCAACCACCGACTCGCCACTTTTGATCAGAGAAAACAACATGGCTCCGTCAGACGTATCCCCAAACAGAACGGCTCCGATCAGTTTTTCTTCCTTGATGACGATTTTTTTGTAGACGCCGCCAATATCATCCTGATACCGCAGGGAACGTGTTCCCGGCTCGTCCTTGTAACTCCCTGCTGAAAACACGTCTACGCCCGATACCTTCAACCTTGTCGAAGTGACGGAACCACTGTAGCCGGGAGTCTCCATTCCCGCGAGTCGCTGAGCCAGCACACCACCCTGCTCATATAATGGAGCTACCAATCCGTAAGTGATTCCCCGGTGTTCTGCACATTCGCCAACGGCGTATATACCGGGGATATTCGTTTCCATGTAATCATTTACGATAATGCCACGATTTGCAGGGATTCCCGCCGACACCGCCAGTTCAATGTCTGGTAAGATGCCTACTGCCATAACGATCAGGTCCGCTTCCAGCTCACTACTGTCGGCAAATTTCAATCCTTCCACGCGGCGACGCCCCGTAATAGCCGCCGTCCGCTTATTGACCAGAAAAGTCATTCCCTGCTCCTCCAGCTCGCGCCGTAGCATAAGGGAAGCGGCCTCATCCAGCTGCCGATCCATAATATATCCATTAATATGAATAACTGTAACGTCCATCCCCAAGTTGAGCAGCCCCCTGGCTGCCTCCAGCCCAAGCAATCCGCCGCCGATGACGGCTGCTTTTTTGTGCCTCTTCGCCGTCTCCATCATCATCTCGCAGTCACGGATATCCCGGAAACCAATAACACCATCCTTGTCTGCTCCTGGAAGCGGCAGAATGAAGGCTTTGGAGCCTGTTGCCAGCAACAATAAATCATAAGAGACGCATACGCCGGAGTGTGACGTCACCTGCCGCTTTTCCGTGTCGATAGCTGTGACAGGATCATCGGTATACAATCGGATATTGTTGTCTTCATACCAACTCCAGTCGTTGATGACAATATCCTGCAAACCAGCCCCTCCGGCCAAAACAGAGGATAGCATAATCCGGTTATAGTTTGGATGGGGCTCGGCCCCGAATACCGTAATCTCATAGGTGCCTGGTGCGATCTTCAGCAAATGTTCAAGGGTGCGTATCCCCGCCATTCCGTTGCCAACCAGCACTAACTTTTTGTTATAGTTCATCAGGTCACTCCCCTTCCATTTCTATCCTCAAAACATAAAAAGCCTGCTTCACATAGGGGAATTCAAAACATCCCTCCCACATGTGAAAACAGGCTCCATTGCCGTTTCATCGAATACGCCGTTGTATCCATCAGAGTATGGAATTAAAAAGTACTGTAGCCAATATATAATGATTCAAGTTATATGTCAATATTCCTTACGCATAATCTTATAAAAATTATATTTTATCACCATGTAACATGTTTATGATGTATAAAATATCACTCTCCTACAAAATTAGGATTGATTTTCAGTCAAAAACACGCCAAAATGGTTTAAAAGTCCGTTTAAACTTGATAACGATGAAAAAAACAGGCAGCCAGACAAAATCCTATGTCATATTTGTTATCAATGAATACCATCTCCATCGTTAACTACCCTTCATGTTACAGAGAGGAGGAGCCCGCTTGCGTTCCTTGTTGGTAATTCACTTGCATTCTGACCATGTATCCGAGCAGGCACACGCCGTTTCCCCACGGCAGGCAGGACCCGAGCACCTTTTAGAGTCCAACGGATACCTACCTCTACCCTGCCGCAATGAATCTGAAATTAAACAGCTAATCTATAATGCAGATGCGGCGGTACTAAACATACCTGTCGGCACGATCAGCATGTGGGGCGACAGGTTGAAGCAAACCAAAGCGGTCCCGTTGCTCTGGTGGTGCAGCGCGGAATCAGCACTGTCATCGACGGAGGCTTGTGAGGCCGATGTTACTGTCGACGGCATTCTAACCCCTTCCATGGCAGCCCATGAGCTGAATTGGGCTCTTCATTTTAGCGCCAAACGCTTTTTTGAACGCCAGCACTGGCAAAGCGAACGCAAACAACTGACCGCTCGACTGGAAGAACGCAAATGGATTGATATGGCGAAAGGAATACTTGGCGAAGTAAACGGAATCCCAGAAGCTGAGGCATACGATCTACTGCGTAAAAAAGCGATGAACGATCGCAAACGGATCGTTGATGTGGCCATCTCCATTGTCAAAGCACAGCAAATGCTAAAAGCATAAATCTGAAAGGGGCTTGAACATGAATATCATTGAAATATTAAAAGAAGTTGGACGCGGCAAAAGAGGCGCCCGGGATCTGAATTACGCCGAAGCCGAAGCTGCTGCTGAACTTATTATGACCCGGTCGGCAACCCCTGCTCAAATCGGAGCTTTCTTTGCCGCGGAACGCATCAAAATGGAGAGTATTGCCGAGCTGGAAGCATTCGTAAATGTCTGCCGTAAATATACCCACCGCTTTCCCATGCAGGAAGGTATTGATTTCGCCGGTCCGTACGATGGCAGGAAGTCATCATTTATCGCCACCTTCGCAACTGCCTTTCTACTCGCCTCATGCGGAATACCAGTAACGATGCATGGCAGTGCACCACTTCCTCCCAAATGGGGTGTTACGCTCCCGCTTTTACTGCAGGAAATGGGGGTAACGTCCGGGAACATGACACGCGAAACCGCCATTCATGCCGCGAAGCTGACGGGTGTACTGTTCGTAGCCTCCGAACAATGGTGCGCGCCCCTGCGAGATCTGCGGCCCATTCGCGAAGAGTTGGGGCTTCGCACAGTGCTGAATACAGCCGAGAAACTGGTTGATTACGGTTCTTCCCCGTATATTGTATTCGGCGTTTTCCACAATACTGTGTTCGACAAGACGGCGAAACTTATGCAAAATCTGAATTATCGCAGGGCTCTGATCGTCCAGGGGAGCGAAGGATCGGAGGACCTGTTCATCGACCGGCCGACCCGGACTTACCTGCTTGCTAACGGCGAGGGGTCACTGCAGGTTATTGATCCAGAAATGTACGGGCTGGATTCGGTGGTACCAGAGCATAACTGGACGCCAGCCGAACAGCTACGCATAACGGAGGAAGCGCTGCAAGGCATAGCTCCTATAGCTTTTTCGAATCAAGTGCTACTCAACGGCGCGGTCCGGCTGTTCGTTGCAGGGCGAGTCGACTCCGTAGAGGAGGGTTTGTACACCTGCAAACCGCTGCTAGAAAACGGGGACGCCTGGAATTTGTATTGTCGCTGGCGTGAAGCTATGCTCAGAAAAGAAATAAAAACGGGAGCTAGCATATCCGAAACCCGATTGCATTTATAATATTGGCGTCACGCAGTCTAGCGATTGTGGGCCATAAACTGTACAGGTCAAAAAAGCCAACCCCCGCACTCATACAAAGGGGGTTGGCTTTTTATGCAAAGAAAAAGGAAAATCCACTTACACTGCTCCTGCTCTAGAACTGAGACCACTCCCCGTTATCTGCACTGGTTGCGGCTGCAGCCAGGTGAAGGGGACGGATGCGTACAGCAGCCGTTTTGAAGCCGGGCATCCGGCAGAACGGATCAAGGTCGGGCCGGGTCGCCCGATTTACATTTTGCGCCCCACCCCAATGCATGGGTACGAAGAGCGTGTCTTCGCGGATATGTGGCCTGATCCGGCTGCGGACGGTGAAGCTACCGCGCTGTGATGCTATTTCTACCCACTCCCCGTCCCTGATATGCCAGCGTCGCGCTGTACGCGGATGAATTTCAACATAATTTTCAAGCTCGCGCGCGGCCAGCGACGGACTTCTGCGTGTTTGTTCACCGGTCAAATAGTGAGCCAGCACGCGGCCGTTTGTCAAAATAAGCGGGTATTCCTCTGATATCTCCTCTCCTGCTCCACAGCTTTCAACCACTGTAAAAACCGCCCTTCGGTCAGGAAGGGCAAAGGTTTCCTGAAACATCGTATCCATACCGGCTTCGTCCGTAGACGGGCATGGCCAATATACTCCTTCCTCACGACGCAGCCTGTCATATGTGATCCCATAGTAATCGGCAGGACCGCCCCGGCTGGCGAGTCGCAGTTCTTCAAAGATTTGCTCGGCATCCCTGTACGAGAAGTAGCTACCCTTGTTCAGCCTTGCAGCCATCTGACACAAAATGCTCCAGTCATCTCTAGCCTCGCCCGGTGCGGGCCGCGCCGCTTCCCGCAGCAGAACGCGGCCCTCCAGATTGGTCATCGTCCCCGTATTCTCCAAATAAGACGTTACAGGCAAAACAATGTCGGCCATCCGTGCGGTTTCAGTGAGAAACATATCCGCCACAACCAACAGATTCAGCTTTTTCAGCGCTTCCTCCACCAGCCGGACATTCGGGTTAGATACAACAGGATTAGAGCCCATCACGAACAGAGCTTGGATTTCTCTCTGATGAACAAGCTCCATCATTTCGTAGGCCGACACTCCTTTTCCCGGTAAACTACCCGGTTCAACTCCCCACACGGACGCCACATAGACTCGATCTTCTTCATTCTCAATCGATCTGTAGCCAGGGAGCTGGTCAGCCTTTTGACCATGCTCTCGCCCCCCTTGTCCGTTCCCTTGGCCTGTGATGGCCCCGTAACCGCATCCTTCCCTTCCAATCTTGCCGGTGGCCAGCACCAGATTAAGAAATGCACGCACCGCCATATGTCCATCTGTCTGCTGCTCGACGCCCCTGGCCGTAAAAACGATGCCGGTGCCTACACTGCCAAAGGCGCGTGCAGCCTTTTGGATCATATCCAGATCAATTCCGCACAGCACAGCCGATTCGTTCAGATCCACATCATTCAAATGAGTCAACAGCTGCTCGAACCCGTTAGTCCGCTTGCGGATAAACTCTTCATTCGCAAATCCTTCATCCACGATGACCTTTAGCATGGCATTGGCCAGCACAGCATCCGTACCTGGCTTGATTTGCAGATGCAGATCGGCGGCC
>NZ_ASRY01000335.1 GCF_000520815.1 Paenibacillus maysiensis
GCTGGAATCAGGAGCTGGACTGGATGCTGGCCCGCTGGCTGAACGACAGACCCGGCGATGCGGCAGGGGAGGAACTGGCAGACGAGCACAGCTCCATCCCTGCCCTGCCGATTGACAACCGTGGCTTGCTATCCCTGAGTCTATGGCAGAAACAGGTCGAGAACCGACTGCTGGCAGCCGGTCAGGCCCTTACACCAAGCCATAGCCCAAGCAATCCTGTTATCCGTGATATCGCCCGCTATCTGGATGCTCACTACGACGAGGACATTTCCCTACAGGATATGGCGAGCCGTTTTTACCTCAGTCGGGAATATATTTCTCGTAAATTCAAGCAGGAATACGGCGTTAATCTGTCCGAGTATCTATGTCGAATCAGGATGGACAAAGCGAAGCTGCTACTTTTAAATAACAAGCTCCGCCTTCATCATATTGCCGGTATGGTTGGTTATCAGGACGAAAAATATTTTGGCAAGGTATTCAAAAAACTGGAGGGCGTCACGCCCGGCGAGTTCAGAAGGCGCCATTCTGTAGATCCTCAGCCGTTAACGCATACAGCACATGATCTTCCCAGACACCATTAATCTTCAAATAGTTTAGAGCCAGCCCTTCCCGGCGAAATCCGGCCTTTTCCATCACTCGATTGGATGGCGTATTTCTCGGCATAACCCCGGCCTGTATACGGTGCAATCCCAATTCATTGATGGCGTAACGTACAATATCATTTACTGCTGAGGTGGCGTAGCCTTGTCCGTGATGTGCAGGATCTACGAAGTACCCCAGATTCGCATTTTGAAAAGGGCCTCTGGCTACGCCCGATAGCTCCATTCTGCCGATCAGCTTGTCATTTTCCGGCAAATAAAGTCCAAACGTATATCCCTGCCCGGCTTGCGCAGCCTCAAGGCCGATGGAAATCAGGCGGGCCTGTTCTTCCAGTGTAAAGTAAATTTCGGGCCGTTCCGGCTCAAACGGCTTAAAAAAATCAAAATTTTCGCATCTAATCTCCAATAATCGTTCTGCATCACTTACTTGCAAAAGCCGAATCTGTAGCCCCGGATGGGTGGAAGCGATCAAACTTGCGCTATTGGATTCATTTAACATTGTCATTGCCCTTCTTTCTCTGTTTTTCGTATGCAGGTATCTACAAGGCAGAAAAATACCCCGGGTGCATGGAAGCAACCCAGGGTACCCTCATCCATTTCATTCGAGATTTAGTCCGTAACAGGCAACCAGCCAGGAATTGTCGTCAGCGCCCCCCACAGGTAGTCAGGGATAACCAACTCCTGTTGAGCTTGCTTGGACAATGTCGTGCGGATCGTATCTTCAGTGCCGTGTTGCACCTTCTGAACCCATTGCGGTTCCATCAAGAGCGGACGTCCCAGTGAAACCAGCGGTACACCTGTCTCCAGTGCGCCGAGAGCTTCGTCAGGCGTATTCAGCGAGCCGACGCCCATGACAGGCACACGGTCGCCCACCTTTTCATGAATGATAACGGTACGGGATTGTTCTGCACTACGATCACGAATGGACCCGCCGAAGAAATGATTGACGGAAATGTGCAGGTAATCCAGCCCTTGATCCGCCAAGCGGTCAACGAGCACCAACGTATCGTCCAGTGTAATGCCCGGCGTGGTTCCTTCTTCGGGAGACAAGCGATATCCGAAAATGAACGGCTGCTTCGCATGCTCTGCGATCACCTTCTTCACTTCATGAACAACCGCCAGCGGGAAGGTCAAGCGTTTCTCAAGGCTGCCTCCCCACTCATCGGTACGAAGATTGGAATGCGGGGAGAAGAACTGCTGCACCAGATATCCATTCGCTCCGTGAAGCTCCACACCGTCATAGCCCGCTTCAATTGCGCGGCGAGTAGCTTCGCCATAGGCACGGATAACGCGGTGAATATCGTCGGTAGTCATTTCACGCGGCACAGGTGCGCCTTCTTTTTCCTCAGCCACCGCGCTTGCGCTGATCGGCTGTCCGTCCGGTATCTGATCCGGTGGGCACAAACGACCGCCATGATAAATTTGCAGAATCGCTTTTGCATCCTCCTGATGAATCGTGTCAGCTAGACGGCTCAGGCTCGGTATCATTTCATCCTTGTCCGCACCAAACTCATTTACAAAGCCTTTACCATCTGGAGTCACGTACACGCAAGCGGTAATGACCGCACCTACACCGCCGGAACGTTCACGGTAGTAAGCCAGCTCCTGGTCACTGACTTCACCATTTTCATGAGACGCAAAGTTAGTCATCGGTGCCATCGTAATACGGTTTTTCAACGTAACGCCGGATGGCAGGGTAAAAGCTTCAAATAACGGTTTATATTTCGGATTCATTTCGGTACTCTCTCCTTTAATGTAAGTCAGATCAAAACGAATATGGGCTGTTACCATGCTGCCGAATACGAATTATAGCAACTTTACTCTTATGAAGCATGTGAAATATTGCTTACTTAAATACAGTGGTTATAATAACCACAGTATAATGATCCGCTCATATAAAGTCAAATTGTACCTTCTGATCCTCCCTAAACCATTCGGTGAGCCTGTACAATTGCAAGTGCCTGACAGCGTTTTAGCTATCTCCCTGCTGTGCTGTCCTTCTCTTCCCGACGGGAAAACCAGGTCGCAAGCAGCGAGCCGGAAATGTTGTGCCACACGCTGAAAATCGCACTCGGCACAGCGGCAATCGGATTAAAATGAGCCGCTGCCAGCGCAGCGCCCAGCCCGGAATTTTGCATCCCTGTTTCCAGCGTAACAGCTTTGCGTTTGGACAGATTCATTCCGAACAGCTTGGCAAACCAATACCCGAGCAGGAATCCGATGCCGTTATGCAAAATCACCACAGCAAAAATAATCGGGCCGGTTTCCAAAATCTTGCCTCTGCTGCCTGCGACTACAATAGCCACGATCAGCACAATAGCCAGCGTCGATACGAGCGGCAGTGCCTTGACACTTGCTTCAGCCTGTTTACGGAACAGCGATTTGACGATAACCCCCAGCACAATCGGTACAATAACTACGACGAGAATATCCATAATCAGCGACTTTGCATCAATATTCATCCACCGTCCAGCAAGCAGGCTAATCATGGCCGGGGTTGCCAGTGGCGCGATCAGCGTCGACACCGAAGCAATGGATACCCCCAGCGCCACGTCACCCTTAGATAAAAGGGTCATCACGTTGGACGCGGTGCCACTCGGGCAGCACCCTACCAAAATAACACCAACAGCAATATCTGGCGGTAGCTGCAATACCAGCGCTAACGCAAAAGCCAAAAACGGCATGATCAGATAATGCCCGACTACACCAATAGCCACATCAACCGGACGCCGGAATACTTCACGAAAATCAGCCGAGGACAGCGTCAGCCCCATACCGAACATCACGATGCCCAGGAATAGCTGTATGTATCCTTTCAGTCCTGTAAACGCCGCAGGGAAGAAAAATCCCAGACATGCAAATAAAAGTACCCAGATCGAAAAGGTTCCTCCTACGAACTTTCCCGCTTTTTCCAAACCATTCATCCCTCTTGTCTCCTTCTTCCAGTGGTTAAAATTTTTATCATTGGACTACATATGACTGCATATACATACACCTTTTCAATAAAATATTTGTAGCATGAAGCTTTTTCCGGCAAGGACATATTTGGCAGCAATGTGGGTATATTCATAGTAAAAGATTGTGACCAGTCGGTCATTCCACGGCTCATCATTCATTGAGGAGGAGATGCCCCTATGTCACGAAGCCATCCATTGAAATGGTGGAATATCATTGCGTTTATCGCTGTCATCGTCGTTAACATTCTGGCTTCCACACTTCCCATCGGCGGAAGAAGCACTGCTGCCGTATCCAATATGTATCCTACCCTGCTGACACCTGCGGGTTATGCCTTTTCCATCTGGTCGGTTATTTACTTGCTGCTTGCCTGCTTTATTGTGTATCAGGCCACATCGGCAGGACAAACCAAGACGACCGTTCAGTCTATCGGGATTTTCTTTATTTTAAGCTGTATCTTTAACATCATCTGGATTTTCTTGTGGCAGTATCTATATGTAGAGTTGTGTGTGATCGTCATTATCCTGTACTTGCTCTCTCTGGCTGTCGTGTATATACGCACCCGTACGCCGCAACCAACCCTCGGGGAAATGTGGTTCGTCAAGCTGCCGTTCAGTCTAAACCTTGGCTGGGTATCCGTCGCTACCCTCATCAATATCGCGGTGGCACTGGAAAAGAACGAGTGGAACGGCTGGGGACTCAGCGATACAACATGGGCGATCATCGTCCTGTTCATTGGCACCGTGCTTGCTATCATGGTCAGCTTTCCATATCGTGACAGCATTTATCCACTTGTGTTCGTGTGGGCTTATGTCGCCATCGCCATCGAGCATCCGAACAATGAAAACGTGCGGTTGGCTGCATTCATTCTGGCCGCGATCATTCTGGTGTACTCGCTGTGGCTGTTCTTTGCCCGTAACCGGGACCGGGACTAGAGGAATAACATCACACATACCGCACGCATAAAAGAACTTCCATTTCCACATCAAGTATGGGTTTTGGAAGTTCTTTTGTATTTCTTAGCCTATTCGCCTTTCAAGGCGATAACTTCAATCTCCACCAGTGCATCCTTCGGCAGACGAGCTACCTCCACCGCACTACGAGCCGGATACGGTTGTTCGAAGAAAGAGCTGTATACTTCATTTACGCTGACAAAGTCGTTCATATCTTTCAGAAATACGGTCGCTTTCACGACTTGGTTCAGACTGCTTCCAGCCGCTTCCAGAATAGCTTGTACGTTGCTCAGGGACAGACGAGCCTGCTCCTGTACATCTTTACCGAACTCACCTGTTGCCGGATTCAGTCCAAGCTGTCCTGAGGTGTAAATAAAACCGCCCGCCTCTA
>NZ_ASRY01000336.1 GCF_000520815.1 Paenibacillus maysiensis
CCGGAGGCGGCGGAAAGTAGCTGGGGGGAGTATGTGCTGTACCCGGGGCTGCTGGACGGAGCGTTGCAGAGCTGTATGGGATTGGCGCTGAGCGAGGAAGACCAGCGGGTAATGTTGCCCTTTGCGCTGGAGAGTCTGGAGGTGCACGGGGAGCTGAGCAAACGGATGTGGGCGTGGATCCGGCGCCGGAAAGGGGGAAGCGGCACCGGGAAGCTGGACATCGATCTGTGCGAGGAAGGTGGTCGGGTCTGTGTCCGGTTGTCCGGATTGATGGTACGGGCCGTGGAGCGCTTGATCGGAATGGAGACACCCAAAACGCTTCCTGCCTCGGATAAGCTGGGGCGTAGGAAGCGCGAATGCGACGGTGATCCGCTCTTTCCGCAAACGACAGACGCTGTTCACTCAGTGGGAGCACTTCTGCTGGCGCCCAGTTGGAGTGAATGCCCAGAAAAGCCGGTTGGAGCTGTTCCGCCTTTCATCAAGCATGTGGTACTACTCGGAATGGAGAACGAGGCTATATACGAAGATTTTAAGCATTGCCTAGAAGATTGCGCCGATACACTGCCATCCACCGAGGTGCTGAATTTGGGCTTCAACCGGGAACCGAACGGAGCCGATGAATGCTTCAGCGAAGCGGCTACTCGGACATTCCGAAAGCTCCAAAGCATTATTCAAGATAAGCCGTGCGGCAAAGTGCTGATTCAACTAGCGATACCGAATTGCGGAGAACAACGCCTATTGGCAGGATTAACGGGAATGCTGCAAACAGCCGTTTCTGAAAATCCCCAGCTGGTTGGACAGCTCATCGAAACCGCATCTGACGACAGCGCTGCAGAATTACTCCGCAAATTGCAGGAAAGCGCGACTCGGCCAGACATGAAGCATATCCGTTATGACGGCGGCAAATGCCGGATGCTGGAATGGCATAAGCTGGTGCAGCGCGGGGAACAGTGTCCTGCGTTGCCCTGCAAAGATAACGGAATCTATTTAATTACAGGCGGCGCGGGCGGCCTCGGGAGCATTATGGCCCGCGAAATATCCCGTACCTGGAGGGGGACGACGCTGATCCTTACCGGCCGTTCTGCGATAGCACAGGGGGATCTGGACAAGCTGGGGCTGTCCTTAAAGAATGATACCCGCGTTGAGTATATTTCTGTCGATGTAGCCGACCGTGAAGCGACTGCCGCAATGATTCATGATATTCACATCCGCCACGGCGCTCTTCACGGCATCATTCACAGTGCCGGTATACACCGCGACAATTTCATAATAAAGAAAACGGAAGATGAACTGCATGCTGTGCTAGCACCGAAGGTGCGCGGTCTGGTGAACCTCGATCAGGCAAGTAAAAGCATACCATTGGATTTTGTCCTGCTATTCTCTTCACTGGCGGG
>NZ_ASRY01000337.1 GCF_000520815.1 Paenibacillus maysiensis
ACAAAAGAGTCGAGGGCGTGATGAGTCTTCTAAGAAGCTAAGTCGTCCGTTATTTGTGTATATCACCTATTCTGATTTACTGTGTGCAAGTGTCTGTGAAGCTCAAGGCGATTATCAACAAGCTCTACAATATACATACGCCTACGCTAATTTAGATTGGGTCAAAGAGACGGACGAAGATGCACTATATTGGATAAAACTGTATAAAGATTGGGCGCAATGTAATACCTATGTTAATAAACTTCTGTCTGGTGATATCAGTGTGCTTCAAGATTATGTTGAATATATAGCAGCAATATCAGGCTCTAATGAACAAGAGAAAATCTCCAAATTGTTGAATGTTATAATTGCAGCAAACCGATTTGAATTGGAAGTGGATGATATACTTCAACGGTTTGAAACGGAGATTAATTCGTTTTCTAAACAGCCTCTATCCGATGATATGTATAACCAACAGGTGATACCGGACTATGTCGCGTGGTTTGGTTACGAGTTAGCTTATTATTATTTACATCGAGGGTCTTACATTGATGGTTTTAAACATTTGATGTATTCAATGGTAAGTTATCATACACTAAATAATGAGACTTATTTTATAAACTGTACAGGGCTTTTTGCACATTTCCAAGCATATGCGCTTCCTGAGACCAGAGAAGAGTATTTCAAACTATTAGAAAAGGTGTGGATGAACAATGTTAAAAAAAATGGTACTGCTGATCATCGCGGCTAGCTTTTTGTTTATTGTTACTGTACCTGTTCACTCGCATGATATACGGCCTCAAGTACAGGTTGGAGGTTCTTAAACGTGTAACAATTGAATTAAAAAATTGCTCAAAAATGCACTCCTAAAACGGTTATTGGAGAGAACCAACAGGTCTAGCCAATGAAGTTTTGGGGTGCATTTTATTATATATGAATAATCAACATACATTTGGAAATGGTGAGTAAAATAATTTTACTCAGCAAAAAACGAAAACCGATATTGTTCAGGAACTCGGTATCACGAAACAACAGCTACATAACTATAAAAAACTCCTAAAGTTGATTCCTGAGTTACAGGATATGATTGAAGATCAGGATTTTGTAGCCGCTAACTCAGTACGCTATGAGAAAAAATTTGATTCAGTTTGGAGCTTCCTAGACTATATGTCGTATGGTATTCCAAAAGGAATGTATGAAGGATATATGGAGCGAGCAGCTAAACAAAACGATTCATGGAACGACAAACTCAATTTCGGTACATTTGGAGTAACGGGTATGATTCAGGGGGCATTTAATCTAAACAATGCCTGGTCAAAGGAACATTGGGCCAATATGATGGTATATTTAAAACAGACTATGAGACTGCTCATAACGCTGCGGTAAAGGTCGGGTCGTCCATGGGAAATAGAGTAGAGGAGACTTTATAATGGGAGCATTTGTTTTACTTTTTAAAGAACATGAGGATGAGACAGTAGTTATTTATAGATATGGCCCAAATGAACACATTATGGGGAAAATTCAATTGAATAAGGAGACTAAGTTGTTCTCTGAAATTGAACCTTTACCAGATCCGAGTCATTCAAATAAATTTTATTTTGATAGGGCTGCACGGCGAATGGTACGTTGCTTCGTTAAAGAAGGTGGTATATTTCCCGACAAGATGACATTTGAATCATAAAGTATCTTCAAGAATACGAACCGAGCTTGCTCCTTTAACAATAAAAAATGGACATAAGCTTGGTCAGACACATATTAGCCTCGCCCCACTCCTAAAATAAGTTTTTCCAGCGTAGCGTCTCGTTATCAGTCTCTTTCACCCATTCCAAATCAGTAGATTCATTGGCTATTTGCAAGGATACACATAGTTTCCTTACTCATAATAAATACCTCGGCCTATGGAACATTATGATCGCAGTCAATCGTTATGGCATAGACGTAGATGATATTCTGAATCGATTTGAGTGTGAAATTTCAAACATACATGATCACGGAGAAATACAAACAATGACCAGCAAAATATTAATAATCAGCTTGTTGGCGTATTGAGTGAATTGGCTGAATATTGTTTATCCAGAGGCCAGTACGAAAAGGGAGTTCGGTATTTAATACGAATAGACCGCCTACTCTGGTAAGGTAACGGTCCATTTCATGACACAACCTACTGCCGACGCTCTTCAAAGCGGCTGTTGCCAAAGAGTGAGGATGTTAGCGCATCCTTGCTCTTTTCTATTATGAGCTTCTTGACTACGTTTTATCATAAGACCAATAGTATTGATAATAACGTAAAGGCGTATTGCGGTAAAACGTATTGTGAATTTTAATGAATAGTTGCATACGGCTTAAAAGATAACCATCATTTTCAAAATAAGTACTGTCCTGATTTGTAAGATTGTGGTATCCTAGAACGTATATATTGTTATTTTACATATTGGAGTTGAATCAGACAAATGAGTAATTTATACAAAGACCCCCAATCGTCCGATCCTTTTCAGGATACGAATGGTTATAACGCCCCATTTAATCCGCCCCCACAGCCACCGGCTACGAATAGTAAATCAATTGCGTCTATGGTATTAGGCATTTTGAATCTTATGTTGGTGTTCATGCCTTACATATCGGTTATATTGGGGATAATTGCTATTGTTTTAAGTGCAATCTCGTTCAAGGAAATTCGCCGTTATGGTGAAAACGGTAAAGGTATGGCGGTTGCAGGTTTAGTATGTGGCATTGTCGGTACGAGTATCGGCCTTATTATTCTTGCTTTAATTATAGTTTTCATGGTAATAGGAAGAGACTTTAATTCCAATTAGTTTTCCGAAATTTAATGAAATCAGTGAGCTCATACACTTGTTCCCTTCACGATTGGAATTCCAGATGCTATGATGGATGGAGTCCAATCAAGGAGAGTGAAGGCCGCATGGCACGTACTCAAACACAAAAAGCGCTAAGCAAGGCGAAGCGCGCCGGAAACTACTGCTCTGCACAGAGCCGCAAAACAAATGGTCATTATGGCGAGATATCGCAGCATGTGCGAATGAAGCCAACCAAGCAGGAACAATTACAAAGAGTCAAGCACAAGAAGCGAATCGTTCAGAGCGACGCTTCTTTTTTTGTCTTCCGTGTGAAAAAAGGACTTGATAATAATTATCATTCTTGTTAGAATGTGAAAAGAAAAAGGAACCCGGTCAGGGGCTCCTTTCCAAGGCACGAATTACTTGGCTTCAAAGGTTTTGCAGTCCGTTTCTTCGGACGTGTGAGTGTCTTCAGGTCTGTTGCTTACGATATAAATGGAGCTAGCGCTACATTTGTTGTCTTGAGCCCAGTACGTACATGAGTTGACTTCACACAGAACGTCTTTTGCCATGTTTGTTCACCTCCTTATATGGATGTGACGGGCTGAGCAAATATAATCACGGTCAGTCAAGGTAGGACTTGTCCAACTGTGTTTACCCTCTTGTCGAAAAGAGGGATTTTGCTATGCCTACCTGTACAATATCAAAGGAATTTTAAAATTGCAATGTTTGCTTTATTTTGCAGTTCAAAGCGGACATAAGTGTCCCTTATAATTTTAAAAAAAGCTGTCCTCCATGCAGAACGAAATGTTTCTCTGCCGGAGAACCGCTTTTTTTGTTTTTCTGACATACAAAAGACTTAGTGCACGTTAGGAATATTTACGATGGGATCAATGTCAGCATCATAGTCTACACCCTCGAATTCAAAGCCGAATAGCTGGAAAAATTCGCGACGATATCCTTCAAGATCGGACAGCTCGTAGATATTGTCTGTCGTCAGCTCGCCCCATATTTTTGCAACCTCTGCCTGTACGTCTTCACGCAATTCCCAATCATCAATGCGAATACGTCCTTCTTCATCTACTGGAGTTTCCGGAGCATACAGACGCTCGGCAAACAGACGGTAGTTCTGCTCCACGCAGCCTTCATGTAGTCCTTTTTCCTTCATCACTTTGTACAAAGCTGAAATATACAGAGGTACGACAGGGATGGCAGAGCTGGATTGGGTAACCAGTCCTTTGGTAACTGCGACGAAGGCGCGTCCGCCTGTGGCTTTCAGCTGATCGTTCAGCTCACGTGCTGTTGCTTCCAGATGATCCTTTGCACTTCCGATACTGCCTTCTCTGTAGACGGCTTGGGTAATATCTGAACCGATATACGAAAAGGAGAAGGTCGTTGCGGAATCAGCCAGTACACCGCCTTCACGCAAGGCGTCAATCCACAATTGCCAGTCCTCGCCGCCCATAACCTCCACAGTCCCATGCACTTCTTCTTCCGTCGCGGGTTCCAGAGTAACGCTGGTGACTTCGCCGGTGTGGAAGTTGACGGTCTTGTTGGTGTAGGGTTTGCCGATGGGTTTAAGCACGGAATTAAACGTTTCACCTGTGCGGGGATTCGTGCGGCGACCGGAAGCGACACTGTAAACCACCAGATCGACTTGTCCCAGCTCTTCGCGAATGACCTTCACCGTTTTGGCTTTGATTTCATCTGAGAAGGCATCACCTGTCACGCTAAAGGATCGGAGCCCTGCTTCCTGAGCAGCTTTTTCAAATGCAGCAGAATTGTACCAGCCTGCCGATGCTGTCCGTGTGGCCGTAGCATTACTAGAACGATATACACCAATTGTATTGGCACGCGCACCGAAGGCGGCAGTAATGCGAGAAGCCAACCCATATCCGGCAGATGCGCCGATCACAAGCACATTACGAGGTCCCTGGATAGCAGGACGGGCCTGTACATAGTCAATTTGCTCCTGAACATGTTGGGCACAGCCCACCGGATGAGCAGTGGTGCAGATAAAGCCACGTGTTCTTGGTTTGATAATCATGTTATTGTAATTCCTCTCTTCTTCTAGCAATCTTCACCCTTACTATTTTAACTTTTAACAATTTTTTTTCAAACGTGGATTTCAGTAAGTATCCATTTTACGAAAAAGTGTATCCTTGCATGGGGTGGCAAGTGCCTAAGGGCCTGCATATGATGCTGTAACGATAAATATGAGAAGGGAGAGAGCTGCTTGAAGAACAAGAGCCGAAAAACCACCAGAAACAAAAAGCCGCTCTATCGTGTAATTGACCCGGACATGAATGAATTAAGTATGATACAGCGCTCGAAGCCACAGCCTGCGGAGAGGGAGACAGAAGCAAGACTTCATCAAGTTGTTTCTCCGCCTCCCCCAATAGCAGAGGAGCCGGAGCTACAGACAGTTGTCGAGCCTGAAGTCCATATCGAGCACGGGACTGAGGTTGAAGATGCGGTTGAAGAAGAGCCTGAGGTTTCGATGGAGGAACCAAAAGAGCCTGAGCCACTGCCTGATCCGATTGACGTCGAGGAAATTTTGAATAATAAAAAAGCGCCGCATGTAAATAATGCTTTCATTTATACAGACGATTTGAGCGATCTGGCTGTAACTGGGGAGAAGATTGCTCCCGGCTCCATAGATTCCAGTAAGATGAAGCCAGAAAGCATCCAAACGGAATACCTGGCAGATTATGCCGTTCATACGATTAAAATAGCCGATGGTGCAGTGACTTCTTCGAAGATTGCCCCGGATTCCATTACGGTGGAGCATCTGTCGGACGCATCGGTGGCAGGCAGCAAATTGCAGGATCGTTCCATTGGTGGTGAAAAACTTCGTGATGGCAGCATCACTCCAGAAAAGCTGGCTGATAAGATTATCAGCGGCGATCATATTGCGAATGGCTCCATTGAGAGCCGTCACTTCAAGCAATGGATTGTATCTCCAGACATGCTTCAAGACCAGGCGGTCACCTCCGATAAAATTCGCAGCGGTACGATTCAATCTAACAATTTGGCTAATGAGGCCGTCGACAGCTCCAAGCTTGGAGACCAGTCTGTCACCACTTCTAAACTGCGGGATGGGGCTGTGGATGGTTCTAAAATACAGGCTGGCAGCATTGAGAGCGCACACCTGACCGAGCATGCCGTTAATTCCCGGCATCTGGCCCCTGGTTCGATTAACCGCAAGCAGCTATCCAACGGAATTGTGGGCAAGGAGCAATTGGAGGAAGGTGTTGTCAGCGGGCGTCATCTGGAGCCTGAGGCGGTCACCAGTGCGCATATTCAGGCCGGAGCGATTGAAAGAAAGCATCTGAGTCCTGGCTCCATCGGGGAAGAGCAGCTTGGAACAGGCCAAGTGACAGCCCGCCATCTGGCGGATCGGAGCATTCAGTCCAATAAACTGGCGGATCAGTCTGTAGGCTCGTTGCAAATTGTCGATCAATCCGTCACTTCATCCAAAATATCGGATCAGAGCATTTTACCGCACAAAATTGCCGATGAGGCGGTACTTACCAGACATATTGCTACAGCAGCCATACAAAGCCCTCAGATTTCCCCAGAGGCAGTCTCATCCTTACATCTCCAGTCCGAAGTCATTCGGAAAGATCATATTGCACCGGAGGCGGTTACGGAGCGGCATTTGCAATCCGGGGCTGTGACGAGCGAGAAATTAGGGAAGGGCGCAGTTCTGGATCACCATGTGGCGAATCAGGCTGTCAAGGAAAATCACATTGCTTCGAACGCTATTAAGTCTGACAAAATCGCTGACGAAGCGGTTACGGAAGCCAAAATTGCCGCAGGAGCGGTAACTGGAAATAAAATTGCGCCTCAAGAAATTGCAGATGTACACATTGCACCCAGGGCTATTCGCGAAAACCATCTGGCGGATAACAGTGTGGGTGGAAAGGCATTGCAGGCTCAATCCGTCAGCTCTGCACATTTGGCCTCCAGCTCTGTGCTGAGCGAACATATCGGGAACGGCAGCGTAGGAACCTCGGCCTTGCAAGGGCAGTCCGTTACCGCAGACATATTGGGTGAAGGCGCTGTTCAAACAGGGCATCTGGCGAGTGGAGCGGTATACTCCCATCATTTGCAGGATCATGCCGTCACTTCGCTGAAACTGTCGCCAGAGAGTGTGGCTACGGATAAAATTAATGATTTGGCGATTACAGCGCCTAAATTGGCAGAGGGAAGCGTAACTTCCTCCAAGCTATCCGCACGCTCCGTGCAGCCATGGCACATTACAGATAAAGCAGTACAGAGCAATCATCTGGCTGTTGAAGCGGTGGAAGCGAATCATCTCGCTCCTGAATCCGTCACCTCCAACCATTTGCAATCTGCATCAGTCCAGACCAAGCATCTCGCCCCGGATAGCGTATCCGGTCATGTACTTCAGGCGGAAAGCGTCACCTCGGAGAAGTTGGCGGCTCGGGCCGTGCAAGCGCCAAACCTGGCGGAAGGCAGCGTCGGCCCTGCACATTTGGCTGCGCAAGCGGTACACACCCGGCATTTGGCAGCTGGAGCGGTACAGGAAACTGCGCTGGCCCAGAACGCTGTAAAGTCTACGCATCTTGCGCCCGAATCTATCCAATCGGAGCACTTGCAAAACGGAGTCATTCAAGGAGAGCACATTGCATTGCAGGCTGTGGCTACTCCGGCCCTACAGGATGAAGCGGTCACCTCTGCCAAACTGTCGGAGGGAAGCGTAACTTCTACCAAGCTGTCTGCCCATGCGGTGCAGTCCGGACATATTATGGATGAAGCTGTACAAAGCAACCATTTGGCTGTGGCGGCTGTGGATTCGGCACATCTGGCTGCCGGAGCGGTCACCTCGGTGCATCTCCAGGCTTCCTCGGTGCTCACGAGACATTTGGCCCCGGATAGTGTGTCTGGTCGTGCGCTTCAAGCGGAAAGCATTACCTCCGAAAAGCTGGCGGCGCGCTCGGTACAAGGAATGAACCTCGCGGAAGGCAGCGTCGGTCCTCCGCATCTGTCTGCGCAGGCCGTACACCCCCGGCATCTGGCAGCTGGAGCGGTACAGGATAGAGCGCTGGCAGAGGGAGCAGTGAAGTCCGTGCACATCGCACCGGAGTCCATCCAGCCGCACCATCTG
>NZ_ASRY01000338.1 GCF_000520815.1 Paenibacillus maysiensis
CCCATCCAATAGAGCGAAGAGCCATTTTTCTTTTGCAAGCCCATTCAATTATTTAAAAGTAGGATGTTCACTATAATTGGCCAGAAATACATATTCTTGTCCTTTGGTTAGGAAAAGAACTTATATCGTTAAAACAAAAAGCCGCCAATATGGCGACTTTTTAAGCATATATGGTGTTGTCTGCAGGTAAGGATCAACTTTCATCTATTGCTTTTTGAATATCATAATCATGTATATCGATATCCAAAGCCATTCCAAGTGCCAGCTTTGCCAGCTGACTTCCAATATATGGACCCATAGTCAACCCGGATGCTCCAAGTCCGTTTGCAGCTATAAGGCCATCCCACCCTGGAACAGCGCCTATCACCGGAAGAAAACCGGGTGTAAAAGGACGGAAACCAACTCTTACCTCCTGAAAATTGCTGTTTGCTAAACCAGGTGCCAATTCTAGACCTTTATTCAGAATTTCCTGCACCCCACCTGCTGTTACTCTCGTATCGTAACCTTCGATTTCATTTTCGTGAGTCGCCCCTATTACGATCTTCTGTTTATCAAAAGCCAGCAGATATTGGTCAGAAGGCGGCATGATTACAGGCCAAGTGCCTGTATCTTGCCTATTAGGAGCCTGTAAATGCATGATTTGTGCTTTTTGAAAACTAACCTTAAAGTGAATGCCCAAAGGCTGTAGCAGTTGATTTGCCCATGCACCTGCACAAACAATGACTTCGTCAGACGAGAAGCTTTTTGCACCGACTGCTACTCCTGTTACATGGTAGGACTCATATTGAAGCGCAGCATCCCCATGTACAAGGATGGCCCCGTTTCTTTGTGCTGATCGGAGCAACGCATCGCGCAGCGCACGACCATCTATACGGGCGGCACCACTAATATGAACAGAATGATAACCTTCTACTAACAAAGGAAACCGTTCATGGGTTTCTTTTTCATTTAGCCGGGTAATTTCACCGATTTCCGGTGCATCCGCTTGTCGTATGTGTGCCCGCTCTTCCATCTTTCTGATTTTCTCCAAATCATCATGGATACTAAGAGCACCCACTTGAGCATAGCCTGTTTCTGTTTCTCCCTCGCTTTTGAGTTCTTCAATCAGTCCAGGGTAAAAACGTGCACCAGCTTTTGCCAGCCGATACCAAGCCTGATTGCGTCGCTGTGATAGCCAGGGACAGATAATGCCAGCAGCGGCATCAGTAGCCTGTCCTTTATCCTTGCGGTCTACAATAATGACATTAACACCCATTTTTGCTAACTGATAAGCTGTAGATGCCCCAAGAATCCCTGATCCAATTACGATGACCTTCTTCATGATTACATTCCTTTCCTAAATCACTGTATCCATTATAGCGGATACTGCATGAATGCATAATGGACAGGTCGGGTTCATAATTGTCTATTTTCCTTCCAGACCGCGTAAGTCAGCACTTGCGATAAGGGGTATCTCCCTCACTGGTAACGTATTCCAAATGAGTTTACACAAAATTATTGACAGACCCTGAAAATATGATATTTCTGCTCTTCATATAAAAAGAGTCGAGCAATTCACAATATTCTGTGAATCGCTCGACTCTTAATATTTTTTCATAGTGGAGGGGCCTTTTTCAGTTTCACTTCTTCCATAAAGCTTCTAAAGTCTTTAACGATTTCTTTGGATTGGGTATGGTGTAAATAATGCCCTCCTTCAAGCTCCACTACTTTTCCATGTACAGAATCTTTTATCTGTTCTTCATGTTTTGGTGTCCAGCCTTCAACATCCGTATTATTTTTTTGTAAAAAGAATATAACAGGAAGATTTTTAGGGAATTTAAAGTTTTCAGCGGATTTAAAATTATTTTTTAAATTTTCTCCTTCGCTTATAATATTTGGATTCATCGCGTTCTTGAGAGAAATCATTCTAATTTGTTCTCTCGTTTCATCATCTACTTTAGGTGCAACAAGTTGGTCAGGATTTAGTTTCATTAGTAATCTGTTAAAACCTGAATTCTTAATCAGTTTATAGGCTTCTGTTGGAAACTCATCATCCATGCCACCTTGCGTTGGAAAACTGCTATCAATCCCAACAAATGCATGGACTTCTTTTTCGTATTTGTTCACATATTCTAGTCCGTAAATGCCGGCAATGGAGTGACCCATCAGAGTGTATCGGTCAATATTTAGTTTTTGTAAACATTCATGAATTTCAGCTACAATATTTTCAACGGTTCGTTCTTTTTCGGTTACATCACTTAATCCATAACCAAAAGGCTCAATCACGACTACTTTGTAAAATGGAGTTAGCTGCTCCACAAGTGGCTTAAAATCTATACCTGGTGCTCCCGTTCCAAAACCTGGTAGTAGTACGATCGTTTCTTTGCGCTTTCCTTGGATCAAAACATTCATATTTTTCCCATCTACAGGTACAAGCTGACCATAGGGTTCTATTTTTCCTTTCTCCAATTGATTGCAGACAATATTAACTGTAAAAACAATAACCAGAAAAATCCCTATTGCTGAAAGCATTATTCCTAGTGATTTAAGTATAAAGAAAAGCGTTTTTTTTATCATTTAATTCCTTCCCTAACGTTTCATTTAATTTGCCAAGCGGATTACTCAGCCTTTATCGTCTCGCCCTGTACAGGAGCAATGTCATCCTTCCAATGAATATTGATCGAACGAGACTTGAATAGATCCGCACCGTCTGACACCTGAAAATGAAGATGCGCTTCGCTAGAATTACCTGAATTACCAAGCAAACCAACTTCATCGCCGCTCTTCACCTTATCTCCTACCTTTACTTTAACGGAGCCGTTCTTCATGTGAGCCAGCACACTATATTCCCCGCCATGATCAATGACAACCTCATTCCCCGCAGGTACCTTCTCGTTCATAACGCCGACAGGCTCGTTATCTGGAATGTGATTTACGACTGATACCACGGTTCCACTTGCCGGAGCAAGAACAGGCTGGCCGAAGGCATAATAGCTTTCATTTTTCAGCCGATCGCCTTTATACGAATAGCCATCCTTGTTCTGTATAATATCATAGGCGTATCGCTGGCTTTCATATTCATAATGATAGTTAACCAGTGCATTTGTTCCTCCCCATACAATAAACCAGTCACCTTTTAAAGGCCAATCATATTTGATTTTGGTCAGGATATGATCTGTTTTTGGGGAAGAAGAAAGTTCCTTGGCCTGAAGACCCAATATCTCTCCCTTATCATCAAAAACAGTGGTCAGTCCCATTTTCCCGGAATCGCTTATCCATGTACGCTGATCGCTGCCATTGAATTGGATGACCGACGCCTGCTTAAACGACTTAACCCCTTTTAGAGAATCAGTAGCCTTGCTTACAAAATCAGCTTCGCTGACCTGTTTTTTAAACTCATCACTAAAGTGACCATACACCTCAGCATATTTGCCATCAAGAAGCTCTACCGGGATCTCCTCAGGCTTCAACGTTTGAGTCTTTGTGCTTGTTTTTTCAGTTTTTTCTTTCGGAATGTCTGTTGCCACTTCCGGATTTGCTCCTCCACATGCCGTGATCAGAGCAGCAAGCGCACCCATGACCCATATCATTTTGCTATAGTGGATGATTTCCATTCTGTGCTTTCTATTTGGTCTCTTCATTCCACACCCCCGCAAGTATATTTGTTCATAATATGGCTTTTGTCTACTCATTCTAACAAACCACTCTTAGGTCCCGTGTAACCCTACTTTAACTGTGTCTTAACTCTTATCCATGGCTACAGTCCACAATTAAGCTTTCGTTAAGACAACATCATAAGTTCACACTAAAGAAAGCATGATATGATGGTAGGAAAGATTACGGTGAAGAAAGGAACACAAGCATGAACCATGCGTCAATTTTACTTGTCGATGATGAGCACTCCATTCTTGAACTCTTGCTGACCGTACTCCGTAAGGAAGGCTACACGAATGTAGACACGGTCATGACAGGTGAAGCAGCGATTGCTGCCTGTGAAGAAAAAATATATGATCTGATCCTATTAGATGTCCTTCTGCCTGGACGCAGCGGAATCGAAATTTGTCCGTTTCTCCGTCAAACGACGGATGCTCCCATCATATTTCTTACGGCTCGGGAATCTGATTTTGATAAACTAACCGGTTTTGCCGTTGGTGGCGATGACTATATTACCAAACCGTTTAATCCCTTGGAAGTTGTGGCACGTATACGCTCTCAGCTACGTCGTTACTTGGCAGCCAATCGTGCAATCAGACCATTTGGATCTGAGCAACCCTCCAGTAGAATGAACGTTATTTATGATTACGGGCGTTTTCAGGTCGATGAAGCAGCGTGCGAGCTTCGTGTTGAGCAAAAGCTGGTAAGCTGTCCGGCGCTCGTCTTCCAATTACTACTGTTCTTATGTAAAAACCCCAATCGTATCTTCAGCAAAAGCGAGCTATATGAATCGGTATGGAGTGAAGAAGCGCTGCGTGATGACAATACCGTCATGGTTCATATTCATCGCATCCGGGAAAGAATTGAGCCTGATCCCGCAAACCCGAGCTTTATCGTAAATGTTAGAGGACTGGGCTATAAGCTTGTACAAGCGGAAATGGGGAGCTCCCAGCGATCATGAACATCAAACGGAGGCTAACCATACGATTCGTGCTTCAACTGGCTACTGCCGGCGCATTCGTGCTTCTCATTGTTGCGGCTACGTTCTTTTGGGCTTTACAACGTGTTATTGATATCCGCATCTCCAGTGACTTCGCTTCTGTGGGATTAAACCAGCTTGTAGAGTCCTCCGAAATGGGCAAGGATGGCATTCATTTTGATCCCCAATTGCTAGAACAGGTCAAGAAAAATGGAGGATGGCTTCAAAGTCTTGATGAGAACGGCCAGGTGGAGCAGTCCTATAACACACCAAAAGATGTGCCGAAAAGCTATGCACCAGGCGAACTCGTCTCCTATTGGACAGGCGATCTTCCCTTCCCTTATGGGCTGTCTCTGTGGATACAAGAGAAGAATGGTCGTCCCTTCACTCTTCTCTATGGCGAGCCTAATCAGCTAGGCCCGTTATTAAAAAAAATAAGAAGTCGGGGGATACTTTCCTCTAATGGATTACTGGTGCTGCCTACCGATGTTACCGACCGGCTCAAACAGCTTGGTGGTTACGTTCAATTGCTGGATTCAAAAGGCTCTGAGCTTGCCTCCTACAATCGGCCCGCATCTGCACCGACAGCCTATACCCTTTATGGACTTGCTCTTCGTAACGTATACAATGAAAGATACGGCTTCCATTTGACATCCACTTATGATAAGGAAACCGGACATACCTGGGTCGTTAGTCTTCCCAATAGCAGTGGCTATGCCATCGGCGATAAATGGCTTCCGCCTGAGGAGGAAAGAATAATACTCATTGCCATGCTTGCCATGTTCACAGCTATTTTTGCATCCTTCCTGCTTCTCTCGTTATGGCAGGCGCATCGTTTTGGAGTTCCGTTGCTTCATATGCTCACCTGGCTCGACTCGCTTGGCAGGGCTGTATACCAGGAACCTGTGGATCATAGAGGCATTCAGCGCAGCCGCATGCGTTCAGGAAAATGGAAGCGTCGTTACCGCATTTTTGTCGATGTGATGCATTCGATTGATAAGCTATCAGGTACTCTGCAGAGAGATCAGACACTGCGTCAGCAAACCGAAAGCCTGAGAGAAGAATGGATTGCCGGGATAACCCATGATCTGAAAACACCGCTCGTTTCAATTAAAGGCTATGCGCACCTGCTGGCTGAACCTCAATATGATTGGACGGTGGCGGAGGTTCGACAATTTTCCAGCACAATGCTGGAGAAATCTGCACACATGGAGATGCTGATTAATGATCTTGCGATGACTTATCGGTTAAAAAGCGGCGCCCGTCCGCCAGAATCCGAGGAGATTGAACTCAATAGCTGGTTAGAGGACGCATTAAAGCAAGCGGCTACCGACCCTTTTTATAAAAAAGAAACCATTTTATTTCAGGGCGCTCCTTTTGACGTAACCGTTAGGTTGTATACTCCTTGGCTGGAAAGAATCATTAACAATTTGGTAGCCAATGCTCTGCTGCATAATCCGCCGGATACGGTGCTTATCGTCTCGGTTATACCGGGCGAAGGTGGCAAGGGACTCACCATTCAGTTCGCTGATAATGGCACGGGAATGGATGAAAATACAGTAAACCGATTGTTTGAGCGTTACTACCGGGGAACCGCTACCTCTGCGGCGGTGAATGGAACAGGACTTGGCATGGCTATATCCAAAGGGCTGATCGAAGCCATGGGTGGTAAAATTACGGTGGAAACAACTTTGGGGAATGGCACTGTCATTCGCCTTATTTGGGAAGAAGCTGTTGCTGGAAACGGAATAGAAAAGGACATTAATGAAAACTTGTGATCACAAACTAAAAATCCCCTTCCCGAAAAGCGAGGCGAATCCGAATGAGGGAAACGCCTTGGCTTGCCGGCAAGGGGTACTTTGTCAGTGTCCGTATAAAGATTATACTTTTAAATCACCGTCATAGGTAGCAATCGTTTTGTATAGCTCCGGTCGGCGGTCACGGAAAATACCCCATTCAATCCGCCCCACTTCCAGCTCGTCCAGATCAAATTCAGCAGTAAGCACTTCCTGATCGGTACGACCAGCTTCTGCAATCTTGTTACCCTGTGGCCCGGCAATAAAGGATGAGCCGTAGAACGTAATACTGGAGTCCTCATCTGTTTCCATTCCAATGCGGTTGGAAGCAATAACTGGCATCAGATTGGAAGCAGCATGACCGAGCATGCAGGTCTGCCAGTGATCCTTGGAGTCAATGGAAGAATCCTGCGGTTCCGAACCAATCGCTGTTGGATAGAACAATATTTCTGCACCCATCAGCGCCATACAACGGGCAGCTTCGGGATACCATTGATCCCAACAAACGCCTATTCCAATTTTGGCATATCGTGTATTCCATACTTTAAAGCCGGTATCACCTGGATTAAAATAGAACTTTTCCTCATAACCGGGACCGTCCGGGATATGGCTCTTGCGGTATTTACCCAACACTTCACCGTCTGCATCAATTACAGCAAGACTGTTGTAGCGGGCGTAATTTTTTTTCTCATAAAAGCTGATTGGCAGCACAACCTGCAATTCTTTGGCAATCCTCTTAAAATGGTTAACCGCCTTGTTATGCTCCAGCTCGGTTGCATATGCAAAATAATCGGACTTTTCCTTCTGGCAGAAGTATGGAGTCTCGAACAATTCTTGCAATAAAATAATCTGAGCACCTTGTGCAGCCGCTTCACGCACCAGCTTCTCAGCTTTGCTTATGTTTTCATCAATGTGGGTAGAGCAGCTCATTTGGGTTGCCGCTACTTTTACTTTTCTCACGTCAGTCCTCCTCTTGGATGTTTATATCATTTATTGATTCACAGCAGGCATCTGCTGGGTAGTGCAGTGTACGTTACCGCCTTCACGGATAACCGCCATGCCGTCCACGGTACGAATGGTGCGGTCTGGAAATACATTTGCCAGCACCTGCTCGGCTGCGCGGTCGCTTTCAGCCGCAGTGCCGCCAAACACTGGCAAAATGATGCCGCCGTTCACAAAATAGAAGTTGATATAGCTCAGCGTCAACCGGCCGTCTTCATAATCCACGCGCGGCGGTTGCCCGATTTGGATCACTTCCAGCTTGCGGCCTTTTGCATCCGTTGCCTGCTCCAGAATACGCAGGTTTTCCTGTGTGATTTCGTAATTTTCATCCTCAGGATCATCGCATACTTGCATAATGACCTTGCCGGGAGCAGCAAAGCAAGCAATATTGTCCACATGACCATCCGTTTCGTCGCCACTAAGTCCACGTTTCAGCCAGATAATCTTCTCAACGCCTGTATATTCGCACACATACCGTTCGATTTCTTCCCTGCTTAATTCCGGATTGCGGTTCGGATTCAGCAAACACTCTTCTGTTGTAATTAATGTGCCTTCGCCGTCTACGTGCAGTGAGCCGCCTTCCATCACAAGCGGCGCATCAAACCTCGGTACTCCAAGCTTGTCCAAAATTTGCGGCGCTACCTGATCATCCAGGTCCCACGGAGCGTATTTGCCGCCCCAGGCATTAAACTTCCAGTTCACACCTCCCAACTGTCCATGCTCATTCGTTAGAAAAGTAGGACCGTTGTCGCGCAGCCACGCATCGCTATGCTCTATTGGAAGCAGTTCCACCCGTTCCCCGAGCTCAAGCGCCCGGACGCTCTCCAGATCATCTGGATTTACAACCACGGTAACTGGTTCAAACTCAGCCATGGCGCGTACAATTCCAGCGTAGCCCATGCATACATCGGCATGCATATCAGGGTAAACCATGGAAGACTGTACAGGCCAGGAAATATACGTACGTTCATGCGGCGCCCATTCAGGCGGCATCTTATAATGTGAATCCTTAATTTGCATGTATTGAAGCTCTCTTTCTTCATCATAATATTGAGTCTTATCTGTAGCTGAAAAACGTTGTCTAATAAAACGACGGACAGACTCCGTTCCTATCATACAATAATATGATCTTTGTCTCAATCAGATCGGAAAAGTTTTGAACGGATTCCATTCAAGTTAAAAATGAATTACATTGAAAATGTGATCGTTTTAATCGCGTCGCCATCAAAACCCTTAACCGTGAATTGCACTCCCTCCAATATGCCATAGGATGGAGGATAGTTTTCCTTCGGCAGTGCTATCGAACCGGGGTTTAGCACAAAGACACCCTTTTCCACATCCGCTACCGGAATATGAGTATGTCCCTGGATGAACACATCCCCCGTTTCCAGTGGTGGTAAGTTTCCGATGCTGAAGCCATGTCCGTGCGTGACATAGATGCGACGGCCTTCATGGTACAAAAAAGCATAATCGCCCATCATCGGGAACTCCAGCAGCATCTGATCCACTTCTGCATCGCAATTACCGCGAACAGCTACTGCAATATGCGACTTGTACTGATTCAGTACAGTCGCAACTTCCGCCGGATTATAGCCTTCCGGTAGCCGATTACGCGGTCCATGGTACATATAATCCCCGAGCAGGACAAGGCGGTCCGCTTTTTCCTCCCTGAACTTTTCCAATGCCAGTTGTAGCCAGTGTAGCGAGCCGTGAATATCCGATACAAACATAAGTTTCATAATGGTTCATTCCTTTCTCAATATACGTGCTCCTTACCGTATCATAGCCTTACTGACAAGCGCTCGTCAGTAATAAAATTATCAGCTAAAGGCTTGATCGTGATAAAAAAACTAAGCGACCGCTTCCCTGTACAATAGCAGGAAGCGGTCGCTGTATAACATCCTTTTTTGTTGAATAAGCTGCCCTTATCAAGCAAGCATCATTTTATTTCCGTCGCAAGCTTGCACCATTGGTCGAAATAATATCTTTGTACCAATGGAACGATTTTTTCCGGTATCTTTCAAGTGTGCCGCTACCGTCATCATGACGATCTACATAAATGTAACCATAGCGTTTTTTAAGCTGTGCGGTCGATGCACTGACAACGTCGATGCAACCCCAAGACGTATAGCCCATAACTTCTACTCCGTCGTCAATGGCTTCCCCAACTTGAACCAGATGATCATTCAGATAGTTGATCCGGTAGTCATCTTCAACGGTTTTCTCGCCTTGTTCGTTGGTGATCAGTTCGTCAACGGCGCCCAAACCATTTTCCACAATGAATAATGGTTTTTGGAAACGGTCATAGAACGTGTTCAGCACATAACGCAATCCTTGAGGATCGATTTGCCAGCCCCACTCGCTTGCCTCAAGATGCGGATTGCTGACACCACCGAGGATGTTGCCTTCACCTTTCATTTTTTTAGCTTCGTCAGCCGTCTCACAAGTACTCATGTAATAACTGAACGAGATAAAGTCAACCGTATGCTTCAAATCTTCTGCATCGCCTGGTTCAAAGTGAATAGAGATTCCGTTTTCTCTAAAGAAACGTTTCATGTAGCCTGGGTATTGCCCTCTGGCATGAATATCAGCAAACGCCATATTTCTGTGGTCAAATTCCATCGCAGCAATCACATCGTCTGGATTAGGTGTCAGCGGATAAGTAGGCATACTCAGCACCATACAGCCGATTTTGAAATCAGGATTGATCTGGTGACCGATTTTTACCGCTCTTGCACTCGCCACAAGCTCATGGTGAATGGCTTGATAAAGATCCTGTTCACTAAGCTGATCTTTAGGTGTGCTAATGCCTCCGCTCATGAATGGAGCTTCCAGAATGGAGTTGATTTCATTGAAAGTCAACCAGTATTTTACTTTATTTTTGTAGCGGTTAAATACAGTTGTAGCATAACGCTCATAAAAACCAACAAGCTTACGGTTCACCCAACCATCGTATTCTCTGGACAGATGTAAAGGTGTTTCATAGTGAGATAATGTAACGAGTGGTTCAATTCCATATTTGTGAAGTTCATCAAACAAATCATCATAAAATTGCAAGCCTTGTTCGTTGGGTTCCAGTTCGTCGCCTTTAGGAAAAATCCGTGACCAAGCGATGGAAGTCCGGAACACTTTGAAACCCATTTCTGCAAAAAGTTTAATATCTTCTTTATATTTGTGATAGAAATCAATACCGATCAACTTCATATTATCTTCTGTTGGCACATCGGTAACTGGTCCCCAACCACCACGAGGCGTTACATCCTGAATAGACCAGCCTTTTCCATCTGCTTGATAAGCGCCTTCAAGCTGGTTAGCAGCAACTGCTCCGCCCCACAGGAAATCTTTTGGAAACTGTGTACTCATATTCTCTCCGCCTTTACTATTGTGTTATAAAATACTTCTATATCAATACTAAGTTTTGTAACGCGTTTCATGTCAAGTATTTTTTTATATTTTCCTTACTGCTGAAGCGTATCCTAGGCAAATTGACGTTCATTCAGAAGTTCTTCACCCATTACTTGCTTTATAAGGCTTACCTGCTAACATTTTTTCTTCTTCAGTCCAGTTTTCCAACGTAGATAAGCTCCTTTACCTTCTTATTATTCGACAAAATAACTATTTTTCCAGGGGCGGGTCTGTATGAATATCGCTGTCTGGTTCAGTGCTTATCCAACGCGTAAAGGTCACTTGAAAACCGGCCCGGGTCGGCGCACATATAAAAGGACCGGCCTGTTGCCCGGATTCGTAAGGAAAACGCGCCACACGCACGGTGCGCCAGCCATGATGATCTGTTCGTGCTCTAATGACCACTGCATCCTGAATTCGGGAAGCACGAATCGTGACATGATCCCCTACCCATTCAGGTACAGGAGATAATGACCAATCAGAATAGCCGTCTGTGACAACGACAGCCAGTTGAGGAATTCCATCATTTAATTCAATGCCAGCTTTAATCCACTTTCCTGGTCCTTGTTGCAGCATGATTCCGGCCTGATCATAAAGCTCAGTAAATGAGTCCAACTGAAACGTGACCTCTATAGCAGAATCCCTCTCCCATACTGCAAGCAGAGAATGTCCACTACTGCGTTCGAATCCATATAAGGTTTTTTCCCAATAATCGCTGCCTTCGCTGGCTTCAACTTGGAGGAACTGGCCTTCTTGCAAGGATAACACAGGAGGGTTAGTCCAGATTCCTGCGTTCCATGAAATTGCTTTTTGAGTCATTGATCTCATCCTCTCTTGCTTAATAGAACAATATCCTAATTCGTATTGGGGTATCTTTTAGACAACCGTTATAAATATCGTCCAACAGAGTCGGCTTGGATAATTCTTCAGTCAAAGGAAGGAACCCCTGAGTATTTTTGATCTGCTTTAGTTGTTCTTCCCTTATCATATCACAGGGCAAAAAGGAACTTCTCACGCAAATTTGGTATTTCCTTTTAGCAGGTGCCCGTCGACAATAAACCCCGCTCCCGGGAAATTATCCTTGGGAAAATTAACAATCGCGAAGGTTTTGTCTTCATCATTCCCCACTCCGTACTCATGTAAATTCAGCGATTCCAGATAATATAACGTAAATTATCATGCTATACTATTTATATTGAGCAGATTCCAGTGTTGCATCTCCGGGATAAAATCAAATGAAAAAGGGGGAACTTTAGTGGAAACTATGGAATTTATAGCATTGATCGCTTTGATCATCTCCGTCATACTTTTGATCAAAGTCTACAGCTTGCAAGCTCGACTTAATGATTTGAAATCCGATGTAGAGCGTCTTGAGAATCGTTCTGGAATGTCGGGAATATCACTATCTGGCCCAACCGCTACTGCACCACCATCTGTGCTAGACACAGTAGTTTCGGAGGATGTCAATGAAAGACTGCTCCTGCTGATTAGAGAAGGCAAGAAGATTCAGGCGATAAAAGAGCTAAGAGTAGCTAAAGACCTCTCTTTAAAGGAAGCAAAGGACTATGTAGATGGTTTGGAACGCCTCTAATAATGAGATCCAAATAATTCCGCCGAGGTAAAGGATTGCAACAATTGCCTCGGCAAGAGCTTTAGAAAGGACGACGAAATAAGATGAGTGTGAGCAAAACGAACGCAATGCGAATATTGGATGGTCAGGACGTTAACTACAACATGCTGAGTTATGAGCATCAGGATGGAAAAATAGATGGTGTGAACGTAGCTGAGAAAATTGGGAAATCCCCGGAAGCCGTTTTCAAAACGTTGGTTGCACATAGCAAACAACATCTGTTTGTTTTTGTGATTCCTGTACATAAAGAGCTTGATCTCAAAAAAGCAGCTAAATCAGCGGGCGAGAAGAAAATAGAAATGCTTCCAGTCAAAGAACTGCAAAAGCATACGGGGTATATCCGGGGTGGCTGCTCTCCCATAGGAATGAAAAAGCTCTATCCTACTTTTATTGACCAACCCGCAGTAGAGTTGGAAACCATTGTTGTGAGCGCCGGAAAAATTGGAACCCAACTGGAGTTAAGTCCGCAGGATTTAGCCCGGCTCATTGATGCACAGTTTGCGGATCTGACTCAGAAAGCATAAAACCCTCCAACCATTCATAAAATCTTTATGCGGATTTTCTCTAATTCTAAGATAGATGAAGCTTCAACTTGGAGAGGAAGATCAAATGATGCATAATGATTCCCCGAAAAATGCCAGTGTGCCGCAGCCCATCAGAAGTGATGGCGCTGGAGGTATCGACAAGGGTCCCCGTGATGTAATGAGAGATTTGCAAAATCCCGACATGCTGGTTCCACCCGTAACAGATAATGGACTCATTCCGAACATGAGGTTTTCTTTTTCAGATGCCCATATGCAGTTGAATCACGGTGGATGGTCAAGAGAAGTAACCGCAAGGGAGCTACCTATTGCCACCACTCTTGCTGGAGTTAATATGAGTTTGACACCGGGCGGCGTACGCGAGCTTCATTGGCACCAGCAGGCAGAATGGTCTTATATGCTGTTGGGGAGTGCCCGTATTACAGCCGTTGACCAAAATGGTCGGAATTTTATTGCTGATGTGGGTCCTGGTGATCTCTGGTATTTCCCACCCGGCATTCCACACTCTATACAAGGTCTTGAGGAAGGCTGCGAATTTTTACTGGTTTTTGATGACGGCAGCTTTTCTGATCTGAACACGTTATCCATCTCCGATTGGTTTGCACATACTCCAAAAGATGTACTGTCTGCCAATTTCGGCGTTCCTGAAGCTGATTTTTCGTCCATTCCTCAAGAACAAGTATATATTTATCAGGATAACGTTCCTGGTTCAATCCAAAGCCAGGCGGTTGCCTCTCCCTATGGTACGTTGCCTCAATCCTTTAAATATGAATTACTCGCTCAGCCCCCCATCAAAACGCCGGGTGGAAGCGTACGAATCGTCGATTCCTCCAATTTTCCGATATCCCAAACGATCGCGGCTGCTCTTGTTGAGATTGAGCCTGGTGCAATGAGAGAAATGCACTGGCATCCCAATAATGACGAATGGCAATACTATCTTACCGGGCAAGGCCGAATGACTGTTTTTGGCGGAAATGGCGCGGCGCGCACATTTGATTTCAGAGCCGGAGATGTTGGATATGTACCTTTTGCTTATGGTCATTACATCCAAAATACAGGCTCAAGCACGCTATGGTTTCTTGAAATGTTTAAAAGTGACCGTTTTGCAGATGTTTCCTTGAATCAATGGATGGCACTTACGCCGACAGAGCTCATTCAGAGCAATTTACATGTTGGCGCAGATGTGACCTCTAAATTGCGGAAGGTAAAATGGCCCGTCGTCAAGTATCCTGGTTATTCTTTTTATCCAAAGGATGAACTCTGATTGCGCTACTACGCTGGGTGAAACCGCAGGTGACTTATTGTCACAAACCCTTAATGTAGGCTATCCATTAGTTCCATATCCGATGCTCATTTATTGGTATTGTAACGATTGCCCGATACCGCTTTAAATTCAATGCATGTGGTCCTTCTGGATGGCGTACATATTATGTTCAGGTTTTTCTTTCTCTCACATGCTAAAGTCATACTATTTATGCGTTAATTCCATTATCAGGGGAGTGGCTTAATTATGTTTAAAAATGAGATTTTAACAGGCTCACTACAGGAGCGCAAACAGATCGTAATCGACGATGTAGCAGCGCTCGGCTACCCTTACAATGAGTACGATCAGGGGCGAAAGGTCGGTGGTTATGCGGCTATGTCACAATTTTCCAAGGGGGATATCAGCACTGGACTTGCCTACGTCAACATTCATTTGGATCGGAACAAAGACATGTTCTGGGGAATTAACGTAATGGAAGCTTATATGAAGTATAAAGAGTATTACACACCCGCATTAAAGGATAAAGTAAAAGCAAAAATGCTCAGTTTTAACATTTTGAATGCCGATGGGACTGCTCTGTTGGGAAATACAGAAAATCAACGGCTTATGTACGCGGCAGTCGGGGTTGTTGGAGAGGAAGAATGGCCAGATTATCCGGTGAATTATGCTACCATCGCCAGAAGCTATCTGCTGTCCGAACTTCCCACAATTACAAAACAGGGGTACTTTGAATACGACTCCCCAACATATTTTATCCATCATGTAGGACCGCTATTGTTCATTACCGAACACTTGAAAGATGCCACATTGCAGAATATGGCCAAACTGACGTTAGAGTGGTATTTTGCCAGTATCGTAGGGGAGTGGCTGCATGGGTACTGGGTGACCAGTCAGGCCAGAACATATAATCCGCAGCAAGAGCCGGGATATACACTCGATGAGAGTGCAATGCTACTGTGGATGTTGTTTGGAGACAGTCGCAAGCCGATATATCTCGGCAATGAAACCAATCTGAAATTTACCACGATTCCATTTACGGTTGCGGACTACGAGTTACCAGACATTTTCAAGAGTATAGCGACAGCCCGTTCTACAACTTACACACATAAGGAACGGATGCCTAGAAACAGTAACAAACCGTATAAGACAAGCTACATCACCCCGGATTACGCCGTATTCAGTCAAAAGGACAATCGGCTCGCACAAAACCAGCTTCATCGTTGGGGCATCAAATGGGTGGGAGACACATACAGTAACGAACCAAATACGTTCTTCATGAAGCAACACCTCAGTGATCCGATTAACTTAAATCCGTCCAACTCGGAATATTGGATTGGCGGAACAAATATGGAGGAAGTGCTTCAGGACGACGGTGCACTCATTGCGGTATACAATATCACAAATTCAAATACATGGATCGACGGCCCTGTTTCATATAACGGAATCAAAGCAACGATCGAACAGGACCCATTCAACAAGAACGGCTGGATATTCTTCCATACAGGTAAAATGCTGATGGCTGTCAGGACGGCACAACCTTACGAGTGGCCCTACGACACGGAATCGTGGAAATACGGAGGTTATCAGAGAGCCTTGCGAAGTGACGGGGCAAAAAATGCGGTCATCGTTGAAACAGCACCTCTTATGGACTACACAGGCGATTCTTGCATTAGAGAGCTTGACTGCTTTGCTGAGGCTGTGTTGACGAAAACCGTAGTGGATTTCAGCGGTGTTAACGATACCAATCCCCGGGTCTATTACAAAGGATTAACAGGTAAAGAGACGGAAATCGTATATGCCACCTCACGTAAGATTCAGGGTGCAGAAGTCAATTATGCTAATTGGCCTTTGCTGGATGATCCGTGGATGCATCAGAATTATAATGGAAATAAACTCGATTTGGTTCATGACAGAGAGAGACGGACCTATGATTTCAATAACTGGAAGGTAACATCAAGCATTATGTAAAGTGTCTGTCGCCAACTGACAAGGGCGTCTCAACCAGGCTATCAGATCTGTTTGAGACGCCCCTACATTTACTTCCAGGTGCTTATCCTTCTATCTAATCCCGCCACTCATAAAAATCAATCTAAAATCGACAGCGTCGTACGCAGGATATCTTTAAGCACCTCAGGGCTTGCGCCTGTCTTGGCGGTAAATGTCAACGATAGCCGGGCATGATTTAGAAATCTGGCGATCGACCGTAGCTCAGACCCCGCAGAATGAATCTCTCCCTCTTTATGAGCACGGACCAGGGCGTTGCCTAATTACACAGAAATAGCTGCAAATACGCAAAAAAACACCGTATCGGAATACGATGTTTTTTTGTCGTACGAATTCAGGTGGTTCAGCTTGAAGCTATTCATCAGAATCTACATTATGGTAAACCTGCTGAACATCCTCCAAATCTTCTAATGCATCAATCAACTTGTCAAATTGAAGCTGTGCATCTTCTGGAAGAGTAATATCATTTTGGGCAAGCATGGTAAGTTCGGCCACTGTAAATTCTGTAACTCCCGCCTGCTTGAAAGCTTCCTGCACAGCATGAAACTGGTCAGGCTCAGCATATACGATAACAGCCTCATCCTCTTCGATGATGTCACGCACCTCTACATCTGCCTCCATCAACAGCTCCAACACTTCATCTGCGGTTTTACCTACCAAACCAATAACCGCCGTTGAATCAAACATATAGGCTACAGATCCGCTTACACCGAGGCTACCGCCATTTTTAGTAAAAGCAGAACGTACATCAGATGCCGTGCGGTTTACGTTATTGGTGAGTGCATCTACAATGACCATAGAACCGTTTGGTCCGAAGCCTTCATAGCGAAGCTCAACATAGTTTTCATCTCCGGCGCCTTTTGCTTTTTCAATCGCCCGGTCAATGATCGCTTTCGGTACATTGTACGTTTTTGCACGTTCTAGCACGACTCTGAGAACCCGATTGGATTCAGGATCAGGCTCGCCCTGTTTGGCTGCTACATAGATTTCTACCCCAAATTTAGCATATATACGACTCGTATTAGCATCCTTGGATGCCTTTTTTTCTTTAATATTGTTCCACTTACGTCCCATAATATCCCGCTCTCTTTCTATATGAATATACACAACGGTATTCATTATATCCTTGTATATTATATCTCCTAAAGGACGCTTGAACAAGTTCAAAGGATTTTTAGTGATAAAAATTGCGCTGTTTGCGGCGAAAACCAATCCTCAGGCATTTCGTCACTGACACTCAATAGCGGGATTCCTTGCTCGTTCAAAATTCGGATCATTTGATGCGGATCATTCATATCCTCAATAAATCGTCGATTTTGCTTCGCAGGTATCGAATATACACATCGACGACATTCGTCTCCACCTCTGAATCATAGCCCCATATGAGTTCCAGCAATCATTTCTCCGTGCTGCGCATGATTGAACAATTATACGGATTGGAGCTGCTGGGCAAGAGCAGAACGGCACCGCCGCTTAATATATGGACAACAGGCTCATAAATGTCTAATATGATGGTGGAGTATGACTTGAAGGAGATAGATCACTTGGATGTACTATACAAAAAGCTGAGCAATAATCATGAAATAACGATATACGACACCACAGAGCTGTATGGTGAAAAGGGATTATTCCGGGTGATGCAGTTTTCAAATGCAGCCGTACAAGGCGCGGTGGATTTGAATCATCCGCAACGCATTCTGTTCGAATATCCGAGAGCTATCATCCATCTGATGGAGCTGAACGATCCGTCATTTGAAGACGTGTTTGTGATTGGGCATGGTATAGGTACGATTGCGGGTCATTTTACAGATAAACGCTTCAAGATTGCAGAGCTGGATGCACAAGTCGTGGAATTCAGCCGAACATTCTTTGGATACGATAAGGACAATGTGACTGTTGGTGATGGACGCCGCATGTTAGAGAAGGAAGCACCGGATGCATATGATTATATTATTTTGGACGCCTTCACAGATCAGGGAACGCCGCCGCATTTAATATCCCGGGAATTTTTCAGGATGGCCAAAGAAAAGCTGGATTCCGAAGGCTCCATGATTATGAATGTAATGGGCAAAAGTGAGCATGATCATCTGATGAATGCCATTCATACAACGTTGCGTGAGAAATTCGCTTATGTCACAGCCTTCTCCCTCCCCTCGGAAGGCGCTGGCGACATTCAAAATATTATTATGATAGGTCGAGATAAGCCAATCCGATTTCAGGCACGTCATATGGCAGGCTTTAATGAGATTGCCCTTGGAGAAGGTCACATTCTACAGGACACAGATACGTAATGCTTGTACAATAATTGTTGGTAAAGATACGCCCAAACGATTGTAGTCCGGGCGTATTGGATTGTAGAACCATATAGGGTGCAGGCTTGTAATTTATTAAGCCGAGTAATTATTGCTGAATAAGTTCCAATATCCGTCGCTCTACATCTTGGACATGAATGGTTTCTTTGTTGCTGGTTCTTCGCTCCACTAACTCTATTTTCCCGTGCTCAGCATCTTTACCAACGACGATGCGCACGGGAATACCCACTAAATCCGAATCTTTGAATTTAACCCCGGGGCGTTCCTCCCGATCATCCATCAACACTTCCACACCATGATCCTGTAGCTGGTTATACAAATCCTCGGCCATCTGCATTTGCAAGCTGTCTTTAACAGAGATCGGAATAATATGAACTTGAAACGGTGCCAGCGCATGGGGCCATATGATTCCGTTCTGATCGTGATTTTGCTCTACAATGGCAGAAAGGATTCGGGAAATTCCAATGCCGTAGCAGCCCATAATCACCGCCTGATCTGTTCCGGACGCATCCAGAAAAGTCGCGCCCAGCTTCTCGCTGTATTTGGTGCCCAGTTTAAACACTTGTCCAATCTCAATTCCACGATGAAACTTCAACTTCCCTTTGTCACAGCGAGGACATGGTTCCCCTTCCATGACGTTGCGTAAATCCGCCACATGGCGAAGATCCATATCGCGTTTTGGATTCACATGCCTATAATGGGTTTCCAACTCGTTCGCGCCTGCGATGCCGCTGGACATTTGAACGACGGCGTAATCCACCCACACAGGGATCGTCAAGCCGCATGGGCCTACGAACCCCGAGGGGGCTCCAGTCGCCTTTGATACGGCATCTGAACTTGCTATTTCGAATTTTTCACTACCTAAAATATGTTTCACTTTCACTTCGTTGACCTCATGATCTCCCCTGACGACTACAGCAATGGGTTGATCGTCACTCATATAAATCAGTGTTTTGATCACATCCTGTGGCTGTATTTGCAGCGATTTAACCAGTTGATCTATCGTGCGCAGACCTGGAGTATGAAACTTTTCCATTTTATCTGCGGCAGTTAATGCTTCTGATTTTTCCATGCTTCGTGGCTCGGCTTTTTCAAGATTAGCGGCATAGTCACAGCAATTACAAGAGGCAATCGTATCCTCTCCAATGTCAGCCAGCGCCATAAATTCATGGGTTCCGCCTTCGCCGCCAATAGTACCCGCATCTGCTTCTACTGCACGAAAGTTCAGGCCACAACGGGTAAAAATGCGTTGGTAGGCCTTGAACATGGTCCAATAGGCTTGATCCAGTCCTTCCCAGCTCGTATCAAACGAATAGGCATCCTTCATCAAAAATTCCCTACTACGAAGCAAGCCAAATCGTGGACGTCGTTCATCTCGGAATTTGGTTTGAATTTGATATAGCATTACAGGTAATTTTCGATAGGAGTTCACTTCATTCCGTACTAATGACGTAATGACCTCTTCATGAGTAGGACCCAAAGCGAATTCCCGACCATGCCGGTCTTTAAGACGTATCAGCTCTGGACCGTACACATCGTATCTCCCTGATTCTTGCCACAGCTCGGCAGGCTGCAATGCAGGCATTAACAGCTCCCCAGCCCCTGCACGATCCATTTCATCCCGTACGATTTGCTCCACTTTCCGGAGAACGCGTCTTCCAAGTGGCATGTAGCTATACACTCCGGCTGCGAGTTGCCGGATCAACCCTGCACGCAGCATAAGCTGATGACTGATCACTTCGGCTTCTGCGGGCGATTCACGTAATGTTGTCAGTAATAATCGACTTTGGCGCATGTGTGGCTGCCTCCTTGTATGGACGATAAAATGTACGCAAAAAAGACACATCCGTCAGGGACGAATGCGTCGTGGTACCACCCTTAATTTGACCATATCCATAGTATGGAACGGCCCTTCATCAGATAACGGCGTCTAACCGGTAACGGTTTAAAATACATTCCGCTACAGCTCACAAGGCAGGAAAACGTCCATTCGCGGCGGAGAAACCTTTCAGCCATGGGTTTCTTCTCTGTACGGCGATTGTTGAACCTTTGATCCTTGGTCTACACTATTCCTGTATATTACAATTTTTTGTTATCTTACACGAAACGAAAGCCGTGGTCAAGGAGCTTTTTTGGAATTCATCCAGGACATGAAACGGTTCAGCGAACGTGTCAACACCCCGTCATTGCTTCTCAAAAAACGACGACGTATCTCACGTTATTCATCAGGCAACCTGCTCCTTATACCATTCTGAATGGACCTCGAACATACCCTGAACAAATACTGGTTTATGTATCTTTCTTTTTAAAATACACACCCTTAAAAACCATAAAGTTTTGCGCATACCTGCCATACAGCTCGTTGAACTTGGAACGGAGTGTATTCGAAGTGAGCATGTCTGAAACTGTCCGGTCGGTTTGGAGTGTTAATACGGCACAACTGATTCCAAATTGGCAAATTTGTTCCATAGGATAGCCCTGAATAATTCCATATATCATCCCGGCAATAAAAGCATCCCCTGCGCCCGTGACATCAACGATCCCTTGAACAGGCTGCACGGGAATTTGTCCGTGAGTTCCACCTTGAGATGCAAATAAGACACTGTCTACACCACCAGTAAGAACGACATGTTTAACTCCGAGCTTATGAAAAACTTGCGCTGCCTCCAGCATCTGCTGATCATCAGTTATCTTCAATCCCAAAAAGGCTTCTGCCTCCACAACATTACATACCAGCCATTCTACTCCATTCAGATTACGGGGCAGCTTTCTCATTTTGGAGGCCGATACAGAAGAAACAACCAACGGAACTTGATGTTCGTGGCATAATCGGATTGTGGAAGCAAGTACGCTCGCGGAAAAATTGGTATCCAGCAGCACCAATCCGGATGAGGTGATCAAAGGAGCATTATCAAGGATAGCTGAGGCACGGATCTGGTCGTAAATCTCCATTTCTGCAGTTGCTACAATCATTTCACCCTGCTCGTCCAGCAGAGCGGTGTAGACCCCGGTAGATGGTTCGCCTTTGACTTGAAGAGGGACCACGTGGATGTAACGGTTGGACTGTTCAACTACAAATTCACCTTCCGCATCATCTCCAACTGCGGTCAGCAGACTGACCCACTGGCTCAGCCGTCCCAAATTTTCAGCCACATTCCGAGCTACCCCTCCGCAAGATTGCTGTCTGGTGCTGCTTGGATTGGAGGTGTGAAGCTGAAATGTACCTTTAATCCTAATTTTACGGTCAATATTGGCCCCCCCGATACATAATATATGTTTTCGAACAGGCCAAGGCTCGTTCTGGCCATTTTTATTGAGCTGTTTAAAACTCATTACTTGACTCCTTTCGCGAGTCTGTTCGCATTGGATGATATATTTTTAATTAATTTACTTTCATTAAAATTGTTAGCTTTATAAATTGTCGCTTTATAAAATTAGCACGTTTCCAATCTCAAATTCCTGAGAATAATGTCGAGTTCATCAAATTAGTCCTTAAGATACACAAGGCTAAACACAATTCAAAAAAAGCTTGTTTAAACCTTGTTATGAGATAATATAGTATTTTTCAATATCTATGTTTTTGCAATACATATCTTTTCACTTATTTGTATCATAATATAACAAAATGTTCACGTAGCCAAACAAAAAAATCGCCCGTGGTAAAATGGAAGTTCTACCGTCCACTTTAAAAAGAGCGATTTCATTTAGAACATCTAAGATCAATTCAATCATTGCATGATGACTATTTTAACATAAATAAAGCGGCTCCATGAGGGGGTAAATCTGCGGACAATTCTTGCTCTAAAGTGCCCAGATCCACACGGTTCCATAAGTCTCTGCCACTTGTCTGTCCTTCAATGCCAAGGTCTTGCAGCAATACACAAACCCGCGAGGCTTCATCTCCAGCATTAAATAAAGCCGCATATATGTGACCCTCCTCGTTATGCGAAGTCCAGACGATATGCTCATCCTTTCTGTACACCTGCTGCGCATCCAAGCCGTTGCGGTGAGCATCCAGCACATCTTCATTGGTCAGCAGAGAAAGTGTCCATGCATCGTTATCACGCAGTTCTCCCCCAAACATCAGTGGGGACCGGAAAATACTCCACAAGGTCATCATCGTCAGTTGTTCATCCTTCGTAAAGCGTGTCCAGCGGTCATGGCTACCGGAATCTACAGAATCTACCGAGCGAATACCCAGATGACCCAGTGGCAGCATGTCGCAATCCGGCCATTGACCCGGGCCCACGTGCTCTGCCCACTTCTCGCAGCGCTCAAACATGCCGTGCAGCAAAGGCCATACATCCCAAAAATCGTCGGTCATGCGCCACATATTGGCGTTGGCGATTAATTCGGATGCATGCTCCAGCGGTGCCGGACCTGGCGACAGACTCAAAACCATCGGACGTCCGCATTGGGTGATGGCCTGCCTGATCAATTCAATTTCCGCCAAGTGAGTACCATAGAGTTGGGAAGCGGCAATGTCATCCACTTTGACAAAATCGACACCCCATTCCGCGTACAGGTCAAACAGCGAATTATAATATTCCTGTGCGCCTTCCTTGGTAGCATCTACCCCATACATATCTGTATTCCAGGGACAAATGGAGTTGGGATGCGCAATCTGTCTCGCTGTTGCCTGGGTTCCCAAAATCGACGTATCCTGATGCACCGCCTGTCTCGGAATTCCTCTCATAATATGTATACCGAATTTCAAGCCCAGACTGTGTACATAATCCGCAAGAGCCTGGAAGCCGTGCCCGTCCGCTGCGGAAGGAAAACGATTCGCCGCTGGAATAAGGCGCGAAAATGAATCCATTTCCAGTGGAACGAAAGAACGATACTGTGAAGATACAGCTCCCGGCTCATACCACTGAATATCTACCACGATATATTCCCAACCGTATTCCTTCAAGTGCTCCGCCATATACTGCGCATTTCCCCGCACTTCTTCCTCACGCACTGCTGCGCCGTAGCAATCCCAGCTATTCCACCCCATAGGCGGTGTATGCGCTGTCAAATGATGCTTCATTTCGATTCATCCTTTCATCTAAAACAACTAATCCTGCTGCCAAAATCCACCTCGTCACTATGGTACTATTATAATGTAAACACTTACTTTTGTCGTTCGTCACCTGCTCCTTTATTTTCCATTCCCACTTTTTATACAAATATGTTGACTAACTTAAAGAATGTGGTACATTTAAAATTGTATGTTAAAAAACTTTGACTTGAATCAGAGGGTGATTTTACGTGTGCGAGCATGCTTATCGAATTTTGTTGTTTTACAAATATGTCAATATTGAAGATCCTGCCACCTTTACGGCAGAGCATCTGGCTTACTGCAAGGAATTGGGCGTGAAGGGAAGAATTTTGATCGCTCAGGAAGGAATTAATGGCACACTGTCTGGTACGGTAGAGCAAACCGAGCAATATATCCGTGATTTACGCGCCAATCCGAAATTCCACGATATCGTTATTAAAATAGATGAGTCTGACGGTCATGCGTTCAAGAAAATATTTGTACGCCATCGTCAGGAGCTGGTGACGTTGCGCCATGAGGATGAGCTGGACCCTAACGTAATCAGTGGCAAGCGTTTGTCACCGAAGGAGTTTTACGAACAGCTTCAAGGTGAAGATGTGGTGGTGCTGGACGGACGTAACGACTATGAATATGACATCGGTCATTTTCGTGGTGCCATTCGTCCGGAAGTCGAATCTTTTCGTGAATTCCCACAGTGGATTCGCGACAATATGAGTCGGTTTAAGGACAAGAAAATACTGACATATTGCACGGGTGGTATCCGCTGTGAGAAGCTGTCCGGCCTTCTGATCAAAGAAGGCTTTGATGATGTGGGCCAGTTGGATGGTGGCATCGTGACCTATAGTAAGGACCCGGAAGTACAGGGGCGTCTGTTTGATGGTAAGTGCTATGTGTTTGACGAACGCATCTCAATCCCGATCAACCATACGGATGAAGACGTTGTTGTCGGTCATTGCTTCCATTGTGAAACGTCGAACGATCACTATATCAACTGTCCGGTGTGCAATCTCCAGCATATCGTATGTCCGGACTGCGAAAAGCAGCATCAACATTATTGCTCTGACGATTGCCGAACCAAAGCGGAAACTGCGGCTTCTGCATAAGTATAATTCAGTAAGATCATTAGTTTCATAGTAAAAAAGGGATGTTCCTACTAGCCTTTCAACATGGCTGTGGACATCCCTTTTTGTTGTACACAAAATATTTGCTGGAAGCTTCATAGTGTATTCCTATGGCCTTGATCGTATTTTCATCTTGGACGGGCTCGAAAGCTGCCTCTTATAATGGAAAAAGTCATTACAGAAAGGATTGGTGGATTTTCATGATTCAAATTGTACTTTCAACCCTTCTATCCGTTATCGTTCCGCTGTCCATTCCAGTAATCGGCGGGTTTCTACTCGGCAAATTCATGAAGCTGGAAACGAAGCCGCTCTCGACTTTATACTTATATTTTTTAAGTCCCGCAATGATTCTGGACACGCTACTGAAGGCACAGCTATCCTGGCATGATGTGGCGCAGACGGCCGCTTTTTCGATCCTGAATCTGCTGCTGTTATGGGGAATTGCTCAATTAGCAGGGAAAATCTTAAAGCTGAGTGCTCCTGAAACCGCTGGACTTACCCTGATCTCCACACTGACCAATAGTGCGAATTATGGGTTGCCGCTCATTTTACTTGCCTTTGGGCAGCTTGGATTGGATAAGGCCTCTGTGTATGTGGTCATACAGATGATCCTGGTCAATACCCTTGGAGTTTACTTTGCAGCCCGCTCTGAATTTTCTGTTCAAAGCGCCGTCAAGTCGGTATTCTCACTGCCTGCGATCTATGCGGCCCTACTTGCCCTGGGGCTTCGGCTGCTGGATTGGCATCTGCCCTCCGGGATTCAATCGGGCGTCTCGATGATAGCTGCAGCCTATTCTCCGGTCGTGCTGGCGATCCTTGGCACCCAGATGGCTTATGTAAAAATCTCCAAGCTGGAGCCGTCTATTAAAAAAGCCAGCTATGCAGGACTCATCATCCGGCTTCTGCTCTCTCCGTTTGCAGCCTGCCTTGCCATGCTGATACTGGGGATATCTGACCTTTTATTCTCCGTTCTCTTTATTCTGGCCTCCATGCCGGTTGCCGTGAATGCCGTCATCTTAGCACAAAAATTCAATGCATCGCCCAAACTCGTGTCCACCTGTATCCTGTGGAGCACGTTAGCCTCATTCCTGATTTTGCCTATTCTCATTATGATCGTAGCATGATAGCTAGAAAAAAAGACTCTCTATGCTGTAGAGAATCCAGTATGCAGCCTGCTGTTGAATGAGGCTGCATACACTCTATTAGCGTATTCTTGGAAAACTGATCCAGCCCAGCAGATTTAATCTTGATTTTTTTCCCTTTTCCCGGATTTGTCCCATAAATTCTCCAAGAAATCGTTCCCACTTTAAGCCTATTTCTTTTTTCGCGCTATCGTTTTCAAGCACACATCTTACGCTTTGGTTTAAGGCCGATTCCAGGTGCGTTAAAGCTTCACGTAAATGATTATCTATATTTTGTTCGCTCATCTATCCGTACTCCTCACTTTTCGGTATCGTCAAGCAATGCAATTTCTTGGTCAAGCTGCTTTTTCATTCTTTCAAATTGGGCTTCGGCAACGATATCTTCCACTTCTTGCCGGGCTAATTCAATGTAAGATTTGCTCCGATTGATCAAGTTGGCTCCGCCTTGCATACCAGCTTCGGCAAGAGGGCGGAAAGTAGTTTTAGCAATAGGAAGCAAAGCAGAAGCGGCAAAGGCGAGCGCAGTGCCGATTACAATTTTGTCAAAGTTATTTTGCAGCATCGTAATCCTCCTTGTAATTGAGCATTACTGCGGCCGTTTAAGCCGCAGCGTAGGTGTCGTTTGCAGGAATAGCCCTGATTGCTTGCTTTTTTGAAATCAGAGCCAAAATCGGTTTGGACAAAAGAGATACCGAGCCGGCTACGCCAAGGATGGGAGCCCAATATTGGAGCGGCAGACGGGCGGTATGGAAAAACCCGGCCAATGGCGGGATATATATGGCTCCTAGTAGAGCCAGCCAGGAAACGCAAAGGGCCCCGATCAAAAAGCGATCTCTTGTCCAATCGCGTACTGTTTCTTCAGAGCCTTCCTGCCGCCACGAAAAGGTTTGTATTAATTGCCCCGCGACCAATGTTGCAAAAGCAACGCTTTGAGCCACAGGCACGGGCGCACCGACTGCAAGGCTTGCGGCAAATAAGCCGAGCGATCCCAATCCCAGCAGAACCCCTCTGGTAATCACTTTTTGGTACAGGTCTTTATCGATGAAATCCGTTCGTTTCTGCTGCTTCGTTTTCTGGCCCGGATTTACAGCAAGAACCATTGCTGGCAAAGCATCGGTCAACAAATTCATCAGCAGAATTTGAATAGGAACCAGAGGGATCGGCAATCCAACCATCACGGCAACGCTCGTGACGATGATCTCAGCCAGATTTCCAGTTAATAAACAGCCAAGTGCCTTACGAATATTTCCAATAATGGTTCGGCCTTCTTTGACCCCCTCTATAATCGTGCCGAAATGGTCCTCCGTTAGCACCATATCCGCAGTTTCCTTCGTTACCTCCGTTCCTGTTCTTCCCATTGCGATACCAACGTTGGCTTGTTTGATAGCAGGTGTATCGTTGACGCCATCGCCAGTCATGGCAACGATTTGTCCGCTTTTTTGCAGCGCTGTTACAATCCGGAGCTTGTGCTCAGGCGTGACTCTGGCAAATATGGATACTTGCTCCACAATCTGGCTCAACTCTTCATCCGATAAACGGTCAAGCTCATGCCCAGTTACAACACTCTGCGCATCACTGTTAATTCCGAGCTGCTTCGCGATGGCAATGGCGGTAATCGGGGGATCGCCTGTGATCATCACAGGTTTTAAGCCGAGTGCAAAAGCTTCCTGAATATTTTGTTCTACTTCAGGTTTGGGAGGGTCCATCATACCGGTCATGCCGACATAAATTAATTCATGCTCGTCATCAATGGACTCGTTGTCGACGCTCCCATCCAAAGGTCGATACGCGAAAGCAAGCACACGCAACGCTGCGGCTGAAGACCTTTCATTTTGCTGCATAATGTGCTGCTTCTGTTCTTCGGATAGAGGCAATATTTCCCCGTTTTTTTGATATCGATTGCAATGGCGGAGAATCGTCTCAACGGCTCCTTTGGAAAAGAGATAGCATTCCTGTTCCGCCTGAACATCCTTGCAAACCACGCTCATTTTCGCGGTTTTAGAATCAAATGGAATTTCATGCCCGCGATGCCAATGGGTCATATCGTTAAGCCACAGTCCGTTTTTGGCTGCAAGGGTCAAAAGCGCGCCCTCAGTCGGATCCCCTTTGGTCATCCACTGTCCTTCCTGCTGCTCAAGCTTGCTGTTATTGCATAGCAAGCAGATTTGCAGCAAGCGAGTCAAATCAGGATCTTCTGAAGGGTTTTCGTAACTTCCTGCATTTTTGAGCCCTGCCGCTGCAGCAGCAGCCTCTGGAGCAAGCTCCTCCAATACTCCCGTCGGTTCGTAACCATCGCCTGTTACAGTCCACGCGCGATCCGCGGTAGAGAGCGCTTTTACCGTCATTTCATTTTTGGTTAACGTGCCTGTCTTGTCCGTGCAAATAACCGTAGTCCTTCCTAATGTTTCCAATGAGGAAAGCTTTCGGATCAGCGCGTTTTTCTTCGCCATACGGAAGATACCTGCGCTGAGGGCAATAGTGATGGTAACCGGAAGCCCTTCAGGGATGGCAGAAGCCGCCAGTGTGATCGAAGTCGAAATCATTTGTGGAAAAGGGATGCCACGGAGCATACCAATTGCGAATACGATTCCTCCCACGATGAGAGCGCCTTTCACAAATTTTTTGCTAATTGACGTGACTTTTTCCTGTAAAGGGGTTACTTCTTTTTCATCCTGCTTTAAAAGCGACATTAAATGCCCCATCTCGGTATTCATCCCGGTTTGTACAACAATACCAGTTCCCTTGCCTCCGCATACGTCGGTTCCCATGAAGAGCATGTTCTTTCTCTCAGATAAAGCACAATCCTCTGGCAAAGGGGACTCATTCTTTTCGACAGGAAGAGATTCCCCCGTCAGGGTCGACTCGTTGACTCGTATGTTCCATGAGCTGATCAATCGGATATCGGCCGGAACGCGTTCCCCTGCTTCCAGGGAAACGATATCTCCAGGCACCAATTCCACAGCGTTTAGCTCTACGTGCTGGCCTTGTCTGATGACTTTACATGCCGGGGGTTGAAATTGATTCAGCTTGTCCACAACTTTTTCCGCTTTGCGTTCCTGAATCGTACCAATTGCGGCATTCGCGAGCAGGATTGCCCCCATTGCAAGTCCATCAAATAGTCCCCCCGTGAGAAAAGCGAGTGCACTTGTGCCAAGGAGGATCAGAGTTGTGAATTCCTTGAATTGGCCCAAATATGCAATGAGCCAAGGAGTAGGTTTTTTACTTTCAAGCTGATTTGAGCCATATTGGGTTCTCATAGAAAGAACCTGATCAGACGTCAACCCGTTTTGCAGGTTTGTTTGAAACTTCGTGAAAATCTGTTCGTTAGGCAGTTGATGCCAGGCAAAAGCTTCGGAAGCGACCGCAGCCTCGTGCTCATACGCCATTTCCGGTGGAGCTGGCAAGGCTTCACTCCTGTTTTTCGTTCTGGACATAAACACAAGCGATAAAGCATCACCGATCAAATTGACCACTGGGGCACTGATCATGCCTAATGTAGCAAAAGCAGAGCCAAGAATGTTCCATTTTTTAGCAATTAAAGCATGCTCGTTTACGATCTGCTCTGTTTTCTCGGCGTACAAAGCGCTTTCCTGAATAGGCCGCAGCTCATGAATGGAAATCGTCTGGATTCCGGCTTCTTTATAGAACTCATTGAGCGGATTTTGTTCCAGACCTGAGACAAATAAAACCTCTTCGCCATGCTGCTTCAGCACAGCGATCCGTTCAATCACTTCGCCTTGTTCAAAAGATGACCAGCTTGTATCCATGCCGTATTGCGAAAGCTCGTCAGTACTGATATGCAGGCTGTTATGCAACAGTCCAAGCCTCCAGCCTTTTTCGCTGAATGAAAACGCAGCAGAGCCGTACTCGTTGACCGTTGATTCCCGATGTCTGGCAATTAACCCAAGACATTCGCCTTTGCCATTCCCCTGGCTTCCAACCAAAAGGACATCGTATTCATTTCTTGCAAGCCTCTTTGATTTAAGCTTGTAGGAACTGCAATCAATACCGTGATCCTCCATATATTTGTAGCTGCCAATGATAATCTGTCTATCATTGACTTTTCCTTTTATCCCCTCCGCCTCTTCTTCCACATGAAAAGCAGTGCGGATCGTCCGGCAAGTTCGTTTCGCCTGGCTGAACACCTCTTCTTTCCATGAATGTTCTGTTTTTTCCATTAATGAAGCCGCCAAACATATCACTTTATCCGTATCTTGCTCCTTCTCCGCCATGCATTGAATTTCTTCAATCTCTGGACGATTAAACAGGAGTGACGAATCTTCGAATAAAATCGTTTTCGTTCGAGCGAGTTGAGATAAAGAGCCTTTTTCCGGAACTACGTATTTTCTTTCTCCTGAAACGAGCTCGGCCTGTTTCCAGGCATACTGGGCAGGTACAGTAATTACCCGCGGATTTGCTGCCAGAAGCACGGCAATTGCACGAAACGGATTCCGAGTAACAGCCCAAGTCATTCCGGCTGCAATTAAACCTAATTTACCTGCTTTATCGCTATATGCTTGAATTTCCGGTGACAAGGAAGCCTCTTGCTGTCCATTTAATACAGAACGACTTCGCTTCCAGTTGACATATTGCAAAATGCTGAGTCCGGCAAGCACTACAAGATTTTCGCGCATAAGCGCAAGAGCGAGAGCGCTTGTACCTAAAATGAGATCCGAGTTTATTTTTCTCTTGTCCGAATAGGTCTGAATTCCTCGTTTGAGAAAAGGGTAGCCGGTTACGACAGATACGAGCGCAGATAAATAGAACGGCGCCGGACTTCTTGCCAGGGCTGAACGTCCGAAAAAGACCTGCTTGATTCCCAGCACGGCTAAACCGCCCATGGAAATAGCCAACGGAATCGGGACTTTTCCCCTTGGCTCGCCCGTATTGGCCTTAGGCATCGTAGAGATAGTCGGCAGATCACAAGGAATATCCAATTCAGCCTGAGCAGCGGCAGCTTCTCGCTTCGCTTCCTTCGACTCGGAAACCTCGTTGTGGATATCCGGGCGGGCTGTTAGATTGGCCGAACAGATCCGATCTTCTATTTCGCGGAGTATATGGAAAATGTGCTGCTCAGAAACAAGCTGTACATCGTAAAGGAGCAGCACTCTGCCCGTCACTGTACAGGGTTTCGCTCTGTAAATTCCACTACAAGCGGACAGACTTTTGGCTAAAAGCTCTGCGGCAGCTTTGCTTCCCTGCAAGCCGTAAATTTCCATCCGTATCCTTCCAGGTAGAACATGAAGAAACCTGTTTTTGTTTCGCAGCGATACCATATCTAACCTCCCTTTTCCATAATCAAAAAATCAACTTCACTTATGATTAACAATAGTTAGCAAAATATTCATTTTATTTTCTGAATGTAAACCAGTATAAAAATTTCATATAATGGAATTATTTTATTAACAACTTTTTAAGGAGAGGGTATTGTGGTCAAATCACCGCTTGGTATTATTTTCGCTGCTGCGGCCATAGCACTTGCTGTGTCCCCCGAAGCCCGAAAAGCCGCACGCAAACTTGCCGTTAAAGGAGCAGGAATTGTGCTTGAGCTCGCGGATCAAGTCAAAGACGGCACTAGAGAGCAACAATCCACAGAAGCAATAAAAAATGAAGAAAAAAATACACAACAGCTTTTGCTTCCGTAACAGTTGGAAAATGTTCAATAGTTAAAAAAACGCATAATGGGGAACTACTATCCCGGAGTAATAAAAAAATTCAAACAAAGGAGAGATCAGCATGCTTCAAGGCGGTTCATTATGGGGAGGTCTTATCTCCGGAGGTATAACCCAACTGCAGAATACCATTAGCTTGACGAAAGGACAAATGGATAACAAAGATTATATGGTTCATACGTCGGGGAATCTGACAGGAGCACTCGGCGTCATGGCCGGTATTGAGTATGGGGCTATCCTTGGAACTTCGTTGCTGCCAGGAGTAGGGACAGTCCTTGGTTCCGTTGTTGGTGGGTTGTTAGGGAACAGTGTGGGCCAAACAGTTGGAATGCAAGCAGGCAATATGCTTCTTAACAACCGTTTGGTCAGCAACATGACACAGTACGCATCGAAAGTAACCGAGTCCATAACTAGCCCGGTCGTGGATGCAATGCAGACGACAGCATCTCACGAATAAATAACAAAATATCCATATAACTCGCTAACTTCGTTTAGCGAGTTTTCCCCATTTTAATAACGAGAGGAACCTGACAATCATGACTAAAAACGAACATGAGAATATTCCCGACACGATTACGATTCGCCTCAGTGCCACATGGCAATTGTTTCAAAAAATACGGTATTTATTATTTAGAAAAAAAGAATAGACAGATGGAGGCGTGCTCCGTGAACTATATTAATCGTGAAATAAGCTGGCTTCAATTTAACAGACGTGTTCTTGAGGAAGCGCAAGACGAAAGTACTCCTCTGTTGGAGCGAACAAAGTTCTTATCGATTGTTTCCACCAATCTGGATGAGTTTGTCAGCGTCAGGGTTGCAGGACTTATGGATAAAATTAGAGCAGGCAATCAAGAGGTCGATTTCACGGGCTTTACTCCGCAACAGTTACAAGATAAAGTAATCATCATGATTGAGCAATTAGTAGCCGATCAGTATGCAACCCATGCGCGGATTCTTCGACTGCTAAAGGAAGAAGGCCTTGTTTTTACTGATTTTGGCGAGCTTAATCCTGCGCAGAAGAAAGAAATGGAAACCTATTATCTTGAAAAGGTATTTCCCGTGCTAACTCCTCTAGCTATCGATAAAAGCCGTCCTTTTCCTCTGATTCGTTCGAAAAGTGTATATTTGGCCGTCGGTTTAAAGCCGCCTTCGGATGCATCAGGCAAGGAGGTTTATATTGCCTTGGTTGAAATTCCGTCCAATCTGCCTCGTTATATTAAAGTTCCGTCTCTATCGGATCATGATCATTGGCAGTTTATTTTGCTCGAGGATTTGATTAAGCAGCATATACACACTTTGTTTACTACGTATACGCCTGCAACTTTCCATACATTCCGTTTAACTCGAAATGCAGACCTTGATTTAAACGAGGAAGAAGCCGAAGATATCCTTGATGAAGTGGAAAAAGTATTGCGCGCAAGAAAATGGGGTACTCCGGTTCGTTTGGAAATAGAAAAGGGGTTTGATCCATTTGCACTGGAATTGCTAGAAAAAGAACTGGAAATAGAAAGCCGGTTTTTAATTACGAATGATGGACCTATTGACTTGAGCTACTTCATGTCATTCGCCAATTCGGTCGAGGGATATGAGCATCTCAAGCATTCGAGATTTGATCCTCTATATCCGTGGGAGTTCACGAAAACGGACGATTTTTTTTCAGTGCTGCGAAAAAGAGATGTTCTCTTATTTCATCCGTATGAATCATTTGACGTTGTTAACGATTTTGTCGAACATGCTGCTGCCGATTCATCCGTCATGGCTATCAAAATGACCTTGTATCGCGTAAACGGCAATTCACGGATTATCCGATCTTTGAATCAAGCTGCCGAAGCAGGAAAGCAGGTCACTGTAGTCGTCGAATTGAAAGCACGGTTCGATGAAGCCCGAAATATCGAATGGGCAAAAGAATTGGAAAAATCAGGATGCCATGTCGTCTACGGCCTGTCCGGGTTGAAAATTCATTCCAAAATGATTTTGGTTGTACGTAAGGAAGCGGATTCTCTTAGACGCTACATTCATGTCGCCACCGGAAATTACAATGAAGTGTCGGCGCAAATATTTACAGATATCGGACTGTTCTCTTCCTATCCGGAGATCGGCGAAGATGTCTCCAATTTATTCAACAAGATTACAGGATTTTCCGCCCCGAGCCAGTGGCATTACCTCAGCGTAGCTCCGGCGCATTTGAAACAACGGTTGTTGGGCTGCATTCAGCGCGAAGTGGAAAATGCCTTAATCGGTAAACCTGCAAGGATTATAGCCAAAATGAACTCACTATCGAATAAACAGTTGGTCGACGAACTATACGCTGCATCCCAGGCAGGCGTCCGAATTGATCTGATCGTTCGCGGCATCTGCTGCTTGCGTCCAGGAATTCCCGGACTGAGCGACAATATTACCGTTCGCAGCATTGTCGGCCGATTTTTGGAACATTCCCGAATTTTTTATTTTGAGAATGCCGGCACGCCCCAATTGTGGCTATCCAGTGCGGACTGGATGACCAGAAATATGGACAAGCGGATTGAATTGATGTGTCCGCTATTGAATGAAGAACATCAATCTATTGTCATCCAATATTTATTGCTGCTGCTAAGTGATAATATTAAAGCCCGACTGCTGCTTCCCGATGGACGATATGTCATGGCGCACAATGAACAGCCCCCCTGCTGTAGCCAGATAGAGGCCAAAAATCTTGTAGTCAGGAAAAACAGCTCCTTTCCTGTTCAAAACGACTTTATAATCCCGTTGGTACCCTCTGCAAACACAAACGGGTCAGACCTGATTCACTGACTGTTATCATCTCCTGTTTGGTATTGCTTCATAAGATTGTGCAATTTATCCAAAAGATGTGGCGCCATATCCAGAATCTTGTCGTATACAGTAGGAGAGTTATCCAGGTAGATCGTTTGAATGCCCATTTTGCCGATAATTAAAATTGCGAGAGGTGTTACGGACACACCTCCGCCCATACCTCCGCCGAATGACGGCATCACCCTTGCGGATTCCTGATTGTGCCTGTCCAAATCGCTTCCACCTGCCGCAAAACCATAGCTTACTTTGCAAACAGGTATGATAGTGGTGCCGTCAGACGCGGCAATCGGTTCTCCAATAATCGTATTAACGTCTACCATGCCCTTTAAATGATCCATCGCCGTTTTGACAAAAGATTGTAATGGGGACTCTGTCATTCAATTCACCTCGCTACAACTGTTTTCTTATGTCATTGTAGTCAGGATTAAACAAGAATAAACCGCGTTCGGTACAGTCAGCAGAAATTTGGAACTCTCTAAACCATAGAGAGCCATGCCCGGTCCTGTCTCCACTCCACCTCCACTGTTGTTTCAAAAAAATCGCTAAGGGTTTCGCTGCTCAGAATATCTGTCGTTTTGCCTTTGGCAAAAACGGTACCCCGGCGAATCAGAATGGTATGCGTGTACATGGGTAGAATTTCTTCTATGTGATGCGTGACATACAGCAAATTCGGCGCACCAGGCGACTCGGACAATTGACGGATGCTGGTTAGTAAAGCTTCCCGGGAAAAGAAGTCCAGTCCGTTACACGCCTCGTCCAAAATCAGCAACTTGGGCGAGGCCATTAATGCGCGGGCGATAAGTACCTTTTGCTTCTCTCCCTGTGAGCAGCCCTGATACAGACGATCCACGAGGTGAGCGCAGCCTAATTGGGTCATGAGGTGAACTGCCTGTTCATAATCCGTATCCGTCGTCTGATCGTAAAGCCCAATAGAAGCAAATTTGCCACTAATGACGACATCCTGCGTGCGCTGGCTACCATTGATTCTTTCCTGCAAAGAGGAACTGACCCAACCGATGGATTTGCGCAGCTCTCTCAGATCCACATCCCCGAAGGTGTGACCCAGCACACTGACACTGCCTGTAGTTGGCCATATGTAACCATTAATCATGTTAAGCATCGTTGTTTTACCTGACCCATTCAATCCGAGTACAGCCCAATGCTCACCTTCGGCTACTTGCCAGTTGATTTGATCCAGTATCGTACGGTTATCTCTTTTCCAGCTTACATTGTTCAGTTCAATGACAGAGGTCATGGCTGTACACCCTTTCTAATCATCATATCATCAGATGTTTATGAATACAGAGAAAATCATCTTTACTACGTTTATCTTCTCTTTAATATAAGGATAGCACAGGGTTACAAGTTGTTCAATTCAAATCCATCGTATAGAATTCTTCATACTAACTAAAATCAACCAATTATTCTTTATCAATAGGATGTTCGATTCTATCCTTATATTCATCAAAATATACATTTCCATCAGAACTGATTACGGCATAATTGATATTTTCAATAGAGAATCCCTTCTTTTTCATCTGCGAAAGTAGCCACTCTTTTGTGATGTCATTCTGCTTCAAATTGGCATGAATGATGTTCCCGTCCATGATTAATTCTATGGGAAAAGTCTGCTTGGAAGGAGTGTTCACATGCAAATCTTTTCGGGTTACAGGCATACTATCCGGTGTTGGTAACATTGTTTTCATCTAGCTTTTCCAATTCCACTTTTTTCATTACATCGAAACAAAATCTGGTATATAAAAAGGATGAATTCATGGAACATTCATCCTTTGGTTTCTACAAATAGTCTGGCTTTATGTTATTTAAGAAATTCATTCTTTATCTTTGATTTTATCTTTGACCGGGACTGTGATTTTCTTCTTTTCATTGGCAAGTCGCCAATAACTTAACACTTTCCGATACATAGACTTATCATTTAATTGGTTAAAAATATACGGGTCTGGCTTCGTATTCACCTCAATAATCCACGGGGTAAAGCCGCGATCCAGCCCGATGTCCACTCCAATTTGCCGGAAATTTGGATATGTTTTTTGTAGATGTGTCGCAATGGTGATGCCCAGTTCATTCAATTTTTTTACCAGTTCAGCCTGCTTGCTTTTGGTTAAATGGGATGCCAGCAGTTGCTCCAGTGCCAGCGGCTTTT
>NZ_ASRY01000339.1 GCF_000520815.1 Paenibacillus maysiensis
GCTTAGAATAAATTTTTAAGGCTAATGTTCTTTTCTGTGGTAATGCTAGGATCGCTTACTAAGGTGGCCGTCAACACAAGGGCTTTATTGTTTGCCCCACTACTGCTTCCGGCTTTCACCGTCACACTATTTCCTGTGCTGGCTGTTATGCTCCCCATAATCGGAGTGGAATGATCCTGATTCCGTAGGCTCCACTCTACAGACTGGCCAAACACTTCTGTTCCATGATCATAGATATAGCTGACGTATGAGGAGCTTTGGCCTGTTTTGAGAATGGGATTACCAGTAATGGCTATCGAATAGATATGCGTTCCTGTTTCGACGACTCTCAATTCAATGGTGCTTTGTACCGTCGGGTGATACGTTAGTTTTGCAGTAATACTTGCTTGTCCCAAAGCGATGCCCATAACCTGACCTTGCTGGTCTACACTAACCATACTTGGATCACTGGATACATAGGTGATCGCCGGATTGGTTACCTCATTCCCATTATCCGTAGCGGTCACATCCAACGGTATTGTTTCGTTGAGCAGCACATGAGTTATCGTTCCCTGATGAATATGTAATGCATATGTATGAGTAATCTCGTACTTCCATCTGTCAGCGATGTTATGTTCCACGTCATCATAAGCTGTATTTATGCTATCCAATGTGCAGCTTAACTGGATGATGCCATTCATCGTACGATCCATTCCAACTATTTTAAAAGGTTGATGGGTGATGTAGAATCGTTGGTTCAATGCGATGTTTCGCGTGTCT
>NZ_ASRY01000340.1 GCF_000520815.1 Paenibacillus maysiensis
ATTCTCGTACACGACAGCTGCCGCTTCCGGCGTGCGTTCCGCCTGTTCCTCGAACAGCCGGTGGAACGCGGCCGCAGGAGCCGCTTCCGGCTGCGCCGGGTTAAACGCGCCGAGAATTTGCTCTTTTTCCTCTGCCGTCAACAAGTTCAGCTCGGCAATCTTCGCATCCGGACGGCTTACGATCGCCGCAAGCAAATGTCCGAAATGAGTCGACAGCCGCCGGATCGTGCTTTCTTTATAAAGAGCCGTTGCGAATTCAAAGCTGCACTCCAGGCCGCCGTTTTCTTCCGTAACATCCACACTCAGGTCGAACTTGGCCGTGCCGTATTCGCTAGGGTACGGGGACAATTTCAGCCCTTCCAGCTCAAACTCTTTATCCTCCAAGTTTTGCAGGGAGAACATCGTGTCAAACAGCGGGTTGCGGCTCAAATCTCGGCTGACCTGCACTTTATCGACGAGCTCTTCGAACGGATAATTCTGATGCTCGTAAGCGCCTAAGGTCGTTTCTTTCACTTCTTCCAGATACGACAGGAAGGTCTTCTCCGAAGCCGGATAATTGCGGAGCGCCAGCGTATTGACGAACATTCCGATCAAAGGCTGCGTGTCTCCGTGCGTTCTGCCCGCAATCGACGTTCCGACGATCAAATCGTCCTGACCTGTGTATTTATGCAAAAGCACGGTATATGCCGCAAGCAGCACCATATACAGCGTCGTTCCTCTTTGAGCGGCCAGCTGCTTCAAGCCTTCGTTCGTTGCCTCGTCCACGAAGGACGTCAGCGTTTGTCCCTCAAAGCTCTGCACAGCAGGACGCGGATAGTCCGTCGGCATTTCCAGAACCGGCAGCTCGCCCCGGTAACGGTCCAGCCAGTAAGCTTCCTCGCGTTTCAACTGCACTTTTTGCTCGTCCGACTGCTGCCATACCGCATAATCCTTGTATTGAATGCGCAAAGGCTCTAATGACTCGCCGCCGTACAGACGAACGAGTTCCTCGACTAACACGTCCATCGAAACCCCGTCGGAGACGATATGGTGCATGTCGAACATCAGCAAATAACGTTCGGCTGCCAGCTCTACGAGCTCCGCCCGCAGCAGCGGAGGCTTCGCCAAGTCGAAAGGCCGGATGAAGGCCTGCACGACTTCGGGCGCTTCTTCCTCGCTCACATGACGGTACTCGACGGCAAAGTCGACGCTCTCGTAAATGCGCTGTATTGCTTCGCCTTGTACGATCTCAAAGCCGGTTCGCAGCGTTTCGTGCCGTGCGATCAGTCCGCGGAAAGCCTTCTCCAGCAGGCTCCGGTCAATCGATCCTTCCAGCAGCAGCACGCCCGGCATGTTGTAGCTCTGATCGGCCCCTTCCAGCTGATTCAGGATAAACAGCCGCTTCTGAGCTGAGGAAAGCGGATAATATGCTCTTGCGCCTGCCAGCGGAATCGACGAGAACGACTGCTCTCCGATCCGGGAGATGGCGAGAGCCATCTCTTCGATCGTCGAGTAGCGGAATACGTCGCGCAGAGGCAGCTCGACGTTCAGCTCCTGATGCACCTTGCTCACCAGTGTCGTCGCCCGCAGGGAATGGCCGCCCAGGTCGAAGAAGTTGTCATGAACCCCGATGTGCTCCAGTCCGAGCACGCTTTTCCAAATTCCGGCCAAGCTGGCTTCCAGCGGAGTCCGAGGCGGAGTACGTCCTTCGCCCGGCTGCAAGCTCTCCTCTGGCGCCGGGAGTGATCGGCGGTCGACCTTGCCGTTCGTCGTCAGCGGGAGCCGCTCCAACTGGATCAGGTACGCCGGAATCATATAGGCCGGCAGTTCCTGGGAAAGCACGCTCTTCAACTCGGCCGCCGGAAGCTCGCGGTCCGCTTCATAATAGGCGCAAAGCTGCTTCTCGCCGGAGGCGTCTTCCCTCGCGAATACCGTCGCTTTCCGAATTCCCTCCACTTTCTGAAGCTGAGCTTCGATCTCGCCCAGCTCAATGCGGAAGCCGCGGATTTTCACTTGGTCGTCCGTCCGTCCCACGTATTCGATCGTGCCGTCCGGCAGCCATTTCGCCAAATCCCCCGTCCGGTACATGCGCTCTCCCAGCACAAACGGATTGTCCACAAATTTCTCCGCCGTCAGTTCCGGCCGGTTATTGTAGCCCCGTACCAAGCCTTCTCCGCCGACGCAAAGCTCCCCGGCCACGCCGATCGGCAGAAGCTTATTCCGGCTGTCGACGATATACACCGTCGTATTGCTGATCGGCCGTCCGATGGATACGGTAACCGCCGACTCATCGACGAAGTCGACCGGAAGGTACGTGGTATAAACCGTGCTTTCCGACGGGCCGTACAGATGGTTGAGCCTGCCCGGTCCGATATGGGCGAGCGCTTTACGCACATGGCCGACCGACACGCGCTCTCCTCCGAACAAAATCGCCCGGACATCCCGCAGGCAGTCGACGTTCACATCTACAAGGATGTTGAAGAAAGCCGTCGTAATCAGCATGACCGAGATGCGCTCGCGCTGGATGAGATCCGCCAGCCGGACGATTTCCAGCAAAGTCTCGCGGGGAACCAACACCAGCCGCGCCCCGTTGGTCAAAGCGCCGAAAATATCGAAAATTGCTCCGTCGAACGAATAGCTCGAAAGCTGGAGGACATGATCCCGCTCGGTGATGTCGATATAATTCGTATTTCGCACGATCCGCACGATGTTGCGGTGCGAAACAAGGTTGCCTTTCGGCTTGCCCGTCGTGCCTGACGTATAGATGACGCAGGCCAGATCCGTCGCTTCGGTGCCCGGATTTAGATTTGTGCCGTCCTCGTGATAGAAGGACTCGTCATCCAGTAAGATCACGGAGTCCGAACCCGCCAGGCGCTCGCGCAAGCGGCTTTGCGTCAGCATGACCTGCGCTCCCGAATCCTCAATCAAGAAACGGATACGCTCCTCGGGATATTCCGGGTCAATCGGTACGTAAGCCGCTCCGGCTTTGTGTGCCGCCAGCATGGCCACCACCATTTCGATGGAACGCTCAGCCATAATGGCGACCAGACGGCCTTTGGATATCCCGTGGCTACGCAAGGTACGAGCAAGGCGGTTGACGCGTTCGTTCAGCTCGCGGTAGGTCAGCTCTTGCTCATTCAAGGAGATGGCGGCTGCATCCGGGATGCGCTCCGCCTGCTCTTCGAACAATTGAATGAGCGTCTTCCCGCGCGGAAATTCCGTGGTGGTGTCGTTAAAACGTCCGAGAAGGTCGGCCTTTTCCGCCTCCGTCACTAGTTCCAGCTCGCCCACGGTAATTTCCGGGTTATCCGTCACTTGCTCCAGCAGATGGACGAGATGCCCCTTGAGCCGCTCGATGCTGTCTTTATCGAACACTTCGGCGTTAAAGTCGAACCGAATTTCGATCTCGACTCCCGGCACCACGGTCACGTTGAAGTTATAGTTCGTCTGCTCCTCCATCTGAACATCAGCGATCGTCAGGTCGCCGTGCTGCTGGTCGCCCGCCTGCTCCATCTGCTCGTCCACCGGATAGTTCTCGAAAGCGATGATATGGTTGATCAGGTTCTGCTTTTGCACGCTGCGGGCTTGAATTTCATACAGCGGATAGTAATCATAACGCCCGGACTCCAGCGCCCGCTCTTGGAGCTTCGCCATCAGGTCGGCGAACACGGTGTCCGCTTCGCTCGTGACGCGGACCGGCACCGTATTGATGAACAGCCCGATCATGGACTCAATGCCCGGGATTTCCACCGGTCTTCCGGCCACGACGCTGCCGAATACGGCATCGTTTGTTCCGTTATATTTTTGCAGCATCACGCCCCAAGCGGCTTGCAGCAGCGTATTGACCGTAACCAGGCGCTGTTTCGCCACCCGGTCCATCCGCTCGCTCAAGTCCTTGCCCAGCTCGGCGGTGACGTGATCAGCCGTAAATCTGCCGTTTGGCGCCGGTTCCTTTTGTCCCGGGAGTACGGTTTGCCCTTCATAACCTGCCAGGAATGCCGTCCAATAGCCGGATGCCGCCTGATCGTCCTGTTTCTCCAACCATTCGATATAAGCGCCATAATCCGATCCCTTATCTCCCGCTGGCTGCTTGCCGGATGCCAAGGCCGAGTACGTTTCAAACAGCTCCTGCGTCAGTTGCGGCAGGCACCAGCCGTCCATCAAAATATGCTGGAAACTCCACAGCACATGATAGCTTTGCTCTTCGGTGCGCAGGATCGTAACCCGAACGAGCGCGTCATGTTCCATGTCGAAGCCGCGAAGCTTGTCATCCTCGGCCTTTTTATCCAAATACGCTTGTTTCTCGTCCGCCTGCAAATGAAGCAGCTCTTCATATTCAAAGCCGACCGGCTTTTCGC
>NZ_ASRY01000341.1 GCF_000520815.1 Paenibacillus maysiensis
AATTATGTGTCCGTGGCGAATGTGGTCATGGCCTTTAATAAAAAAGACATCGAGAATGTCTTTGATGGTTCCGGTTTTCTGGTTCCCCGTAAAGAGGGACGCAGTGTGACGGCATGTACGTGGACGTCCGCCAAGTGGCTGCATACCAGTCCGGACGATAAGGTACTGCTGCGCTGCTACGTGGGGCGTGCCGGAGCCGAAGAAACGGTGGAACTACCCGATGATGAACTGACTGCGCTGGTACGTAAGGATTTGCAGGACATGATGGGCGTTATGGCGACTCCGCTATTTACGGAAATTACCCGTCTTCGCCACTCCATGCCGCAATATCCGGTAGGACACCCGCAGGCTATCGCCGATCTGCGAGAGGAACTGCGTACAACGATGCCGGGAGTGTATGTTTTGGGTGCTGGCTATGATGCCATCGGCTTGCCGGATTGTATCCGCCAAGCCAAGGAATGGGCCTCTGTCGCCGTCCAAGCTGCGGAACGGGAAGCGGTCAAGGTACAGGCATAATTATAAATGGTTGGAGTACTTGAATAACGAACCCTTCGCGCTCCCAAGCGAGGGGTTCTATTTATACCGAAATTTGATATATAATGGAGAAGGTGTTAAAATCGCCGGATCATTCAAGAAGGTAATGCATATGCAACAGCATAGAAGGAGTGAAGCATGTACCCTCCCAGATCAGAGAAAAATAAAGGTCGAAAGAAAGCAAGGAAGCACAAAATAGGCAAGGCTTGGATCATCACGAATCTTGTCCTGCTGCTTATGATCGTAGGTCTTTTCGGATATTATTACATATTTGAACATGGGAAGAGTAACTCTCTTGCGGAAAACGCCGGACTATTGCAACAGGAGAACAAGGGCAAAACGGATTCAGCGGGTGGAGGACAGTCTTCTAGCCCGGTAAGAGAGAACGTTACAGCCGTTTCAAATGAACCACCGGACGACAGCTCCAATGGAGATGAGCACGCTGCTGACGATAAGACAGAGCAACCTTCTGATACTGATACAGATACAGACAGCCGCCCCGCGACCTCATCTGACACAAATGTTGCCGAAGGCAAATCGTCAGAATCAGGGTCAACTTCTGAGAAAGACGGGCAGTCACCGGACAGCTCTTCAAATAAAGATGCATCGGACAGTGGGAAATCTACTGACCCCAACGAATCGGAGCAGGGAAGGAAAGCCGTATCGGATGGAACAGCTTCACCGACAGTCACGCTTCGTTTTGTAGGGGATGTGCAGTTTTCCGGTAAGGTCGAGCAGCGGTTGGAAAAGAACGGATTTGATTTTCCATATCAATATCTCGGAAATCTGTTTCGCAAGGACGATCTGACGATAGCCAATCTGGAAACGCCGGTTACAACCGCGGGCGTGGGTGCGCTGAATAAAACGTATGTGTATAAGTCTTCTCCCAAGGCGTTGACTGCGTTGGCTGCGGCAGGGATAGACGCTGTAAATTTGGCCAACAATCATATTTTGGATCAGGGCACAGACGGTTTACTGGATACGCTGAAATATTTGAAAGAAAATGGTATAGCGTATACCGGAGCTGGGCGTAATGCAAAAGAAGCGTATGCTCCGCACTATTTTGAGCGTAAAGGTATTAAAATCGCGTTGCTGGGCGCTACACGGGTTATGCCCGAGGCCAACTGGAATGCAGGCGCCAAACAGCCCGGGGTTGCAGGGGCCTATGATTCGACCGCGATTGTGAAGTCGATTCGCGAAGCGCGCAAGCAGGCTGATTTGGTCATTGTCCTTGCCCATTGGGGCAAGGAGCGCGTGACTGTATTGGAGCCTCATCAAACCGAGCTATCGCATGCTTTTATTGATGCAGGGGCAGATCTCGTAATCGGAGGTCACCCGCACGTACTACAGGGGATGGAGCAGTATAGAGGCAAATGGATTGCATACAGCACAGGGAATTTTATTTTTTCTAAATCTACACTACCAGCCACTTGGGATACAGCGATATTTCAGGCAACCTGTACCCGGACTGGGGCTTGCGGCATGAAGCTGACTCCTTATAGGGCGGAGCTGGGGCAACCGATTCCATTGAAGGATGCGGAAGCCAGCAAAATTTTGCAAGGAGTAGCGGCGATGTCACCGGGGAATGTCTCAGTAGGCGCAGACGGTACAGTAACCGCCCGATAGTTGTCGAAGGAATCTTTGGCTTGAAACAACCTGTGGATGGAGGTCATAACCGGAATGGACCATTTGTGCGTGGCTCACCGCGGTTTTTCAGGAATTGCTCCCGAGAACACGTTGGCGGCTTTTAAGCTTGCAATAGATCAGCCGTTTGTGCGCTGGATTGAGCTGGATGTACAACTGTCGAAGGACGGCGTTCCGGTGGTCATTCATGATTTCACGCTGGAGCGCACGACTAACGGCACAGGTCGGGTGAAGGATACGGACTGGAAAGAGCTGAAACGTCTGGATGCAGGTGGCTGGAAAAGCACGGAATATCAAGGTGAAAGCATTCCTGCTCTCGCACAAGTGCTGGATCTGTGTCGTGGCCGCGTATCGCTCAATATTGAGTTAAAAACCGCAGGAGATATGTATCCGGGGCTGGAGAAGGCTGTACTCCGTGAAATTGTGGCGCGGGATATGGAGAATGAGGTGGTATTGACCTCTTTTGAGCGTTCGGCCTTACGTCGGGCCAAGGAGCTGGCGCCTGGTATCCGTACCGGGCTGATTATTGATGCTCGTCCAGACGATCTGGTAAAGCAGTTGGAAGGGCTGCAATGCTCTTTTCTATCCATGGGCTACCCGCGTTTGGATCGAAAGCTGATGAAAGACTTGACCGGACGCGGTATCACTGTCATGGCATGGACGGTGGATGACCGTAGCATGATGCAGAGATTGGCCTCGTTACATCCCGATTTGATGATTTGTACCAATTGGCCGGATCGCTGGGAGCAGGTTTTTTTGCATTCCAAGCACCGGATGTGGCACTATATACGTAATCTATTTATTAAATAATGGGGCTACATGTGCGGGAAGGGTGACGGGTCGTAATGAACGTGGAAATTCGTAATGTTTACTGTGTCGGGCGCAATTATAAGCTGCATGCCGAGGAACTGGGAAATGAGCTTCCCACAGAGCCGATGATTTTTTTAAAGCCTTCTCATGCGGTAGTACCGCTGGATGGAGCAACACTGGAGCTTCCTAAAGATCAAGGAGATGTTCATTACGAGGCTGAACTGGTTGTGGCTGTGGGTCGTAATTACGAACCGGGTATGTCTGCGGAAGCGATTTTGAATGCTTTTGCCATCGGAATTGATTTTACCCTGCGTGATGTACAAAGCGTCCTTAAGAAAAAAGGTCACCCATGGACGGCAGCTAAAGGTTTTAAATCTTCTGCTCCCGTTACACCGTTCTTATCTTTAGAGAAACTGGACACGCTGGAGGAGCAGGAATTTTCATTGCTCAAAAATGGGCAGGAAGTACAGCGCGGCCATATCAAGGATATGATTTTTTCCATCCGGCATATCATTGATTACATAGGGAGCCATTATGGTCTGGGTGAGGGAGATATTATTTTCACAGGCACTCCGGCAGGTGTAGGGCCAACAATGAGTGGAGATCGTTTCGAGCTATTTTGGGGAACTGACCGTCAAGGAAGCTGTACAATCGGTTAAGCTGATCCGTGGATAGTATCAATGAAAATGATTAAAAAGAGTTCTTTTGGTAGTTGGGCAGTATGGAGTGATTCTCGTACGCAAGAATGTAAGGGCCGTGTCCTGTGCCGTAGCATGGGACGCGGTTTTTATATAAGTGTAGAGCGTTGTACAATAATATACGAACTGAAAAATGAAAAACGAGAGATTCCTTTCAAAGTGGGGGTATATCATGGATTGGATCATTGGATTGCTTGGCGCTGCTATAGTGGCGGGGGCTGCTTTTTATAAAAAATCCTTAACCTTATCGGGCTTTGCGGCAGCTGTGCTGATGGGAACCGTGTATTATGGTGCAGGTAACCTGTTTTGGTTTGGGACCTTGCTCCTGTTCTTCATCACATCGACTTTGCTGTCGAGGTTCAAAAAGGAGCGCAAGGCAGAGCTTGAAAAATCATATGCCAAAACCGGAAACCGGGATGCAGGACAGGTATGGGCCAACGGGGGATTAGGTATGCTGCTGTGCCTGGGATATGCGATCTGGCCTCATGTTGCCTGGCAGTTGGCTTTTGTTGGTGTCATGGCTACGGTCACGTCGGATACGTGGGCAACGGAATTTGGCAGCCTGAGCCGCAAGCCGCCTCGCTCGATACTGAACGGCAAGGTGCTGGCACCCGGAACCTCGGGAGGTGTATCTTCTCTGGGGACGGCTGCGGCTTTGGCTGGGGGCGTGCTGATTGGAATAGGGGCATGGGTCTTTGGATACGCCGCAGGAATGCCGGGCCTGCCACTATGGCTGTGGGCACTGATCGGAGGAATATCTGGCAGTGCTGGGGCTTTTGCTGATTCCTATCTGGGTGCTACGGTGCAAAGGATGCGGTTCTGCGCGGTTTGTGATCGGGAGGTAGAGGTAGACTCGCATTGTGGACAACCGACGGTCTATGTGCGAGGATGGCGCTGGATGAGCAATGATCGAGTGAACAGCATTAGCTCCATTTTCGGGGGGCTGGTCGCTCTGGCAGGAATTCTGTTTATACTTTAGTACAGGGTGGTGCGAAGATGGGCGGTATACACGGAGATAAATATGAAGCTATTTTGGACGCCGCTCATACAATCTTCGGCACCAAAGGCTTTTATGAAAGCAAGATTTCCGAGATTGCAGAACAGGCGGGTGTTGCCAAAGGCACGGTATATTTGTACTTCAAAAGCAAAGAACAGCTTTTTACAGCGGTTACGCGCAGAGATTGCGAGCAATACCTGGCCGAAATGCAGGGCGCACTGGCTAACCGCGCTTTGGGAGAGGGACTGCTGCGAATGGCAAATCTGCACTTATATTACTACTACAAGCGCAAGCAGCATACCAAGTTGTTTTTTATGACCCCGAACAATGACCCTGATTTAATGGAGTTTATGCGCGGATTTATTCAGGATTATACCGATATGGTCAAAAACAAACTGGCTTTGGAGGGTGTGCAGCAGCCTGAGCTTCATGCGAAGGCTTTCATTGGCATGATGGAGCGCCTCAAAATGGACATTTTACTGGATAAAGATTTCCGTGAATGCGATCTGGATCAGACGCCTGAATTTGCGACTAACTTGTTTATGTACGGCTGTGAAGCCGGGAGTGGGATACGCAGACCGTGATATTGTAAAGCTAGAAACCGTACTGACCTCGTTCAGATCACGGTTTTTTTAATCATTTGGTGTGACTGTGTTAAAATAAACAAGATGCATCACAAAATAGGGGAAGAGTAGGGAATCCGTATGAATATTATGACCGTTGAACATATAACGAAAAGCTATGGCGAAAAAATGTTGTTTGAGGATGCTTCCTTTGGCATGGATGAACGTGACAAAATAGGGGTCGTTGGTGTGAATGGCACTGGGAAATCAACGTTTTTACGTGTGATTTCCGGCTTAGAGCCACCGGATGATGGCAATATTGCGGTCAACAACGGTGTACGCATTCAATATTTGGCGCAAAATCCGGAGTTTGACCCCGAGGTGAAGGTACTCCAGCATATTTTCCACGGCAACCAGCCAGAAATGAAGGCGGTGCGCGAATATACGGAAACGATGGAGATGCTTGAGCTGAATCCGGGCAGCGAGGAGCTTCAAAACCGCCTGTTGCGAGCAAGCCAGCAAATGGATACGCTCCAGGCATGGCAGTTGGAGAGTGAGGCCAAAAACATACTGACCCGGCTGGGTATCACGCAGTTTGAGGCACGCATGGGAGTGCTCTCTGGTGGACAGCGTAAGCGTGTTGCTTTGGCAGCGGCCTTGATCCAGCCCTGTGAGTTGCTCATTTTGGATGAGCCTACTAACCATATCGATAATGAGTCGGTTGAATGGCTGGAGCAGTATTTGCAGAAAAGACGCGGCGCGTTGCTGATGATTACGCATGATCGCTATTTTCTGGATAGAGTGGCGAATGTCATGCTGGAGCTGGATCATGGTCGACTTTTCCGCTATGAGGCCAACTATACCCGTTTTCTGGAGCTAAAGGCGGAACGCGAGGAACGGGAAGCATCTTCGGAGCAAAAACGGCAAAACCTGTTGCGCAATGAACTAGCCTGGATTCGCCGGGGGGCAAAGGCCCGTTCGACCAAACAGAAAGCGCGTATTGAACGATTTGAACAGCTTAAGGATCAGCAGCCGGAAGCCCGCTCCGGGTCTGTAGACATGTCGGTTGCCTCCACGCGTCTCGGTAAAAAAATACTGGAGCTGGATCACCTATCTAAATCAGTAGGTTCACGTAAGCTGATTCAGGATTTGAGCTATATCGCTGTGCCCGGTGACCGGGTCGGGATTGTGGGTCCCAATGGTAGCGGAAAATCGACTCTGCTGCAAATGATTGCACAGCGCGTAGAACCGGACTCAGGCAGTGTGATCGTGGGACCGACCGTGAAGCTCGGTTATTTTACCCAGGAGCATCAGGAAATGAACGAATCGCTGCGTGTCATCGAATATATTAAGGAAGAAGCCGAAGTGATCCGGACAGCAGATGGTTCGGCTATTACAGCCGCGCAAATGCTGGAGCGTTTTCTGTTTGCGCCAAGCGCGCAATGGACGGTCATTTCCCGGTTGTCAGGGGGCGAGAAACGGCGCTTGTACCTGCTGCGTGTGCTGATGTCCGCACCGAATGTATTGTTACTGGATGAACCGACGAATGATCTGGATATTCAGACTCTTTCCGTGCTGGAGGACTATCTGGATGAGTTTCCGGGTGTTGTTTTTATCGTTTCTCATGACCGGTACTTCCTAGACCGCACGATAGACAAGGTACTGGCATTCGAAGGAGAAGGACAGGTGCGTGTGCATGTGGGCGATTATAGCGAGTATGCAGAATGGATCAGTAAAAATGCTCCATCCGCTGCGAATTCGTCTGTCTCGGCAGGTACTTCTTCTGCTCAGTCTTCCACGTCTAAGTCTGCGGATGCTTCGGATTCAGTCAAGGAGACCACCAAAACCAAGCTTAAATTTACCTTTAAGGAACAGCGGGAATATGAGCAAATTGACGAATTGATCGAACAGGCTGAGGAGAAGTTGGCTAGCATCCAGCGACAGATGGAAGAGTCTTTCAATGATTCCGCACGACTACAGGAGCTTATGGCTGAGCAAACGAAGGCCGAACAGCATTTGGAGCATCAAATGGAGCGCTGGACCTATCTGAACGAGCTGGCCGAGCAGATCGAACAAAGTAAATCTTAAAATACGAAAAAAGTATGATGCGTGAATCGTTTTTCCGCCGTTACTTAAACAAGCAAGTCTCCGTTAAAGATGGAGGCTTGCTTGTTTGTATTTATTCCAGTATATCGGTCGTGGAAATAACTAATGTCCTGACTTGAAAACTCGAAGCTACCTAACAATATGCAAATGTATGAATTTATTAATATGTTTTTCGTATTAATAAGTAGTTTATTATATATTTCTAATATTAAAATTTGCTTGCTATAATCAAATTTATATAGAAGGGAGGAATTCAAAATGGAATATCGTAAACTTGGAAAAAGCGGTTTGGGGGTAAGCGAGATAGCATTGGGAAACTGGATAACCCATGGTGCACAAGTGGATGACACCACAGCGAAGGCATGTGTCCATGCTGCACTGGATTCAGGGATCACAACGTTTGATACTGCTGATGTTTATTCAGAAACGATGGCGGAAACGGTTTTAGGTCATTCTTTAAAGGGAATACGCCGTGAAAGTATTGAACTATGCACAAAGGTTTTTCATCCAACAGGTACCGGACAGAATGATAAAGGGCTATCACGCAAGCATATTATGGAGGCCTGCCATGCTTCCCTTAGACGCTTGCAGACGGATTATATTGATGTTTATTATGCACATCGTTTTGATCCAACCGTATCGCTTGAAGAGACATTTTTGGCATTATCCGACTTGGTTCGTCAGGGGAAGGTTTTGTATGTAGGGGTAAGCGAGTGGACAGCAGACCAGATAAAGCAAGGAGCGGATTTAGCGAGAGAACTAAAGGTTCCCTTCGTGGCAAGTCAACCCCAATATTCCATGCTATGGCGTGTCATTGAAGCTGAAGTGATTCCCGTTTGTGAGCAGGAAGGAATTGGACAGGTCGTTTGGTCACCTCTGGCACAGGGTATTCTTTCAGGCAAATATGCAGTAGACAAGCCGTTTCCCGAGGGTTCGCGTGCTTCTACGACAGCAGGTTCACCATTTTTCGAACGCTTGGCCGGACAATGGTTACGTAAAGAGGTCCTTCAGGCAGTGGAGCAGATCCGGCCGATTGCACAGGAATATGGTTTGACGCTACCGCAGCTTGCAGTAGCATGGGTTTTACAAAACCCGCAAGTGTCCTCAGCTATTATCGGTGCTTCCAAGCCAGAGCAGGTTAAGGAGAACGTAAAAGCTGCGGGTGTTCGTCTGGATGGAGAGGTTATGAGACAAATGGATAGTATTTTAAACGGTGTTGTTGAACGTGATCCGAGTAAAACGGGTTAAGACTACGTGCTGATGGTAGTTTACATGTCTAATTACTCATTACAAGCTGTTTCTTCAACCACCTCCAGAAAATGAGTCAGAACAGCGTCATTCGCATCTGTTTTCCATGCAGCGTAAAGCGGGATGGACGGAGAATCTTCGTGAAAAGAACGAAATACGACATCACTACGTTGGAAAACAGAAACGAAAGAGGGAACAATGGAGATGCCTATACCAGCAGCTACCAAATTAACGATTGTATACATTTGAACGGCTTCCTGTACGATTTGGGGCTGGAATCCGTGTTGTCCGCAAAAGTCTAATATGAGGTCATGAAAAGACGCTCCCATATGAGGCGGAGATAGGATAAAAGATTCTTCCGCTAAAGAACCTAAAGACAAGGTTGGATGGTGGGCTAGCGGATGTGTTGCGGGAAGTACGGCGATGAGTGATTCGTTGGTGTAGAGCCGAGAGGTGATATGTATAGATGGATCTGCCCAGCGCATGAAGCCCACATGAACTTTGCCATCGTGTATGGCTTTCAGTTGTTGGGCAGATGTCATTTCAAACAACATAAGCTTCACGTCTGGACAACGCTCCCGGAATTTCTTTAAGGCGTTAACCATCAGACTGCCAGATGCTGAATCTACAAAAGCGATGGATAAATGTCCGAATTTCCCCTGACTTGCAAGCTGTGTCATCTTAATGGATTTTTCCAATTGAGAAACCATGTTTCTGGATTCTTCTAAAAAGATCGCTCCTGCTGACGTAAGTCGAACTTGCCTTCTGGTTCGTTCCAAAAGTTTCACGCCAAGCTCTTCCTCAAGGCTTTGGATTTGTTGGCTCAAGGGAGGCTGGGTGATATTCAGTTTTTTTGCAGCACGATTAAAATGTAGTTCTTCCGCCACTGCGATAAAGTAACGTAGTTTTTTCAGATCCATAGCTGTGATTTCCTTTCGCTAAGCCTTCGCCGACCTATTCTCCAGTGGAACAGGCCGGTCGTCATCATTCGGATTAAACCGTCACATAAGCCGCAAGCAGACGGGCAGTGTTCACTACAGCCTGCTTGTGCGTACGCTCCATCGCATGGGAGGCGTGTACGCCAGGGCCGATCAGCGCAGCGCGGATATTGTTGCCTGCTTTCAGCGCAGCGGAAGCGTCCGAACCATAGTGCGGATAAATATCAACCGCATACGGGATATTCAACTCCTTGACCAGCTCAATCAGGCGAGTCGTCATGTCATAATCATAAGGCCCGGAGGAATCCTTGGCACAAATGGATACATCCGTCTCCTTGCAACTCAGATCCTCGCCTATGCAGCCCATATCAACAGCAATCATCTCACTGATTCCTTCGGGTATGTAAGCAGCCCCGTGCCCCACTTCCTCATAGTTGGAAATGAGCAGCTTAACGGTATGACGGGGCTTCCAGTCTTCGCGTACAGCGGATTCCAGTAAACCAAACAGTGCAGCCACGCTGGCTTTATCATCCAGATGCCGTGACTTGATAAAGCCGCTGGGTGTCACGACCGGACGGGCGTCGAACGAAATAAAATCGCCTACCGCAATGCCGAGCTGAAGCACGTCTTCTTTAGATTCGACAAGCTCGTCAATCCGTACCTCCATATGGCTCTCCTTGCGTTCAAAGCTACGTGCATCATCATAGACATGCACAGATGGATGGCTCGACAGAATCGTGCCTGTATATGTTTGTCCGCTTCTGGTATGAATCAGGCAGTATTCGTTCTCGATGCTGTTCATCATAAAACCGCCGACAGATGTCAGCCGCAAGGTACCGTGACTGGTTATTGAGCGTATCATCGCGCCCAATGTATCCACATGCGCGCTCAGCGCAACGGTACGGTCTGTTTGCTGGCCCTCCAGGGTCAAGATGGCCCCGCCCTTGGCGTTCCATTCTAAGGGCACCCCAAGGCTTGCGGCTTCCTTACGGATCAGTTCCATCACATGATGTGTGTAGCCGCTGGGACTGGGAGTGTTCAAGAGTTGATTCAGAAAGGTCATGATATAATTTTCGTTCAGATGAATCGTCATGTTGTTGCTCCTCCTCATTTGGACAACCGGTCAAGGTCAGAGGGCGTTTGCTCTGTATCCTTGTCAGATGTAGACACCGCACTGGACGAACCAGACGTGTTATAGGCCGTATCCGCATATGCTTCCACAGCGGGTGTGTGTTCTTCTTGCAGTGTATGAAGCTGGGTGTTTAGACGTTTGAGTTCTCTCTGAAGCTTATATTGACGGAAAATACCGAAGGAACCGACGATAAGCCCTCCAAGAAGAGTGCAGCCGAGAATAAGCAAAATCAAAGGAACATTGACCGTACGAAATAGTAGATTTACTTGGACCGATTTCACGTTAATGACAGCGAATACTGCCGTTAACAAAGCGATAACAAGAGCTGCGATCAGAGACCATTGTGTTTTCAAAATGCCACCTCCTTCCACTACATTATAAAATCCCTTGCCCGTCATGGACAAGGGATTTATCCTTGCATTGTTTTAATGCTGGATTCTAATCGTGTATGGTTTTACTTTCCGGCGGTCAGCTTTTCCATTTCCGTAATAACTTCCTCGAATACGCTCATCGCTTCGCGGATCGGTTGCGGAGAGGACATATCCACGCCGGCCTTCTTCAAAATATTAATCGAATAATCGCTACCGCCGCTCTTCAGGAATCCTAAATAACGGTCAACGGCTGGTTGGCCTTCTTCCAGAATCTGTTTCGAGAAGCTGGTTGCCGCAGAGAAGCCGGTAGCATATTTGTAGACATAAAAGCTGTTATAAAAATGGGGGATACGGGCCCATTCCATTTCAATGTCTTTGTCAACTTTCATGCCAGGGCCGTGATATTTTACATTCAGATCATAGTAAATCTCCGACAAAAGCTGCGGTGTAAGGGATTCTCCCTGTTCAGCGCGTTCATGTACGATTTTCTCAAACTCCGCAAACATCGTTTGACGGAATACCGTTGTACGGAATTGGTCTGCATAGTAGGTGAGAAGGTACATTTTCTCTTTTGGATCGGTAGACTTTTTCAGCAAGTAATCCATCAGCAACGCTTCATTGGTTGTAGATGCTACTTCAGCCAGGAAAATAGTGTACTGGGCATCTCGATATTTCAACGCATTATCCGAGTAATACGAATGCAGCGCGTGTCCCATCTCATGAGCGAGCGTAAACATGCTGTTCAGGTTATCTTTATGGTTCAGCAGCACATAAGGATGAGTGCCGTAAGCACCCCAGCTATATGCGCCTGTACGTTTATTTTCATTTTCGTACACATCAATCCAGCGATCATCGTAGCCTTTTTGCAACGAAGCCAGATAGTCCTTGCCCAGCGGCTTTAGACCTTCCTTCGTTTGCTTTTTAGCATCTTCATACGAAATGTCAAGCTTATATTCGTCCACAAGCGGAGCGAACAGGTCATACATATGGAGCTCATCCACGGCCAGCAGCTTTTTGCGCAGCTTGATATAACGGTGCAGCAAAGGCAAGCTCTCGTGAATGGTATCAATTAGATTGGTGTACACTTCCTTCGGAATATTGTCACCGTATAATGACATTTCCAGTACGGAAGGGTATTTGCGAACACGGGAATAAAAAACATTTTTGTTCACATTGGCACTTAATGTGGAAGCAATCGTGTTTTTATTCTTGGCATAAGTGTCGTACACCGCTTTAAAAGCACGCTCACGAACTTCACGGTGCGGGCTTTCGAGGAATTGAATATAGCTGCCATGTGTTAGCTCAACCTCTTTGCCGTTTTCATCCTTGATTTTAGGGAATTTCATATCGGCATTGTTCAGCATGCCGAAAATGGTTTGAGGTGCTTGAGCCAGGTTACCGACCTGTGCGAGCAGGGCTTCTTCCGACTTACCCAAAATATGCGCTTTCTCCCGTTTCATTTCCTGGAGTGTAAAGCGATAATCTGCCAGCTTCGGATCTTCAATCAAGGCATCGAGCTGATTGTCGGGCAGCGCCAAAATTTCAGGTGTCACGAAAGACAGGGATTCACTGACCTCAACGCCTAATTTTTTGGCTTTTTGCGAAAGGCCCTGATATGTAGGTTCAGCCGTATCCTCGTCATGATGTAGATGGGCGTACACATATACGCGCTCGGTTTTAAGCGATAGTTCATCTTCCAGCTTAAAGCAGTTGACAATTGCTTCAGCTGAATTCAGCTTGCCTTGGAATTGTGTAGCCTTTTTGGCTAGTTGTTTGACTTCTTCGTACTCTTGATCCCATGCATTGCGGTCTGGAAACAGATCTTCAAGCTTCCAGGTATTTTCTACAGACGCGTCTGCGCGTTTTACGATTTCACTCATGGAGAGCCTCCTCTGATCGAACGAAATATGGGGTGGGGCTGCGGCGGTACGGGGCGGCTGCCAAAACGAAGAAACCGCCACGCTGACCGTGAGCAACAGAGCAAGAGGTTTTGTGACATGCATGTAACGGCATATCCTCCTTATACCATGGCTTGTTATGCCATAGTATGACCTCCTGCGCCCAAAAGTATAATTTTCTTTACCTTGGGTCGGAACCTATATTTAATAAGCTGTATACAATAAGATAAAAGGCAAAGCAAACCATGATTACGGCAGTGAGGGCCATCCACTTTTTGAGAGGAGCCGGTAACGTATCACGTTTCATGATCAGCACTCCGCCTAGCGTAAAGGCGAGAATAATGAAGATGAGAAAGCTGTTGGACACCATGAAGCGCTATACCTGTTTGAAAGCGTTCATGATCCGCTGCCACTCTTCCACGTTATCTTGAAAGGATTGCTTGGGAAACCGATTTTCAGCCCAATGCATCAGCGCCGGACGGCTCAAAAACGTGTGGGCTTCTTCGCCCCAGTCATCGGATATTTCTCGTAGAACGATGTAACGGCCCTGCACCTCGACAGTCATCATGTTCCAATTGTCTTTTTTGTATATTTCGTGTTTTTTCATCATATGCATGTCTCCGATTTTAAAGATGTTTTGGTTCATGATACCGCAGTTTCCGCCGCAAAAGCAAATCATTCCAGCCTGTAAAAGCCCTCAAAACATCAATTGCATTGTGAAAAAGCATGAAGTATAATATGGATATTCGCCATAGATGGCGGTATTTTTAGGAGGTTGTTCACTTGAAAGGTACAGTAAAATGGTTTAACGCAGAAAAGGGTTATGGCTTCATCCAAGTGGATGGTGGCGAGGACGTATTCGTACATTTCTCCGCAATCCAGGGCGACGGCTTTAAGACTTTGGAAGAAGGTCAAGCGGTTGAATTCGAAATCACTGAAGGTAACCGTGGACCCCAAGCAGCTAACGTAAATAAACTGTAAGTGTAACTGAATTGTAAGAAATGTTCCGTTCATACGGATGTCTTATATATTACGGTTAAACGATGAATTGAGAGCGCAGTTCCTTAAAATTTAAGGGATTGCGCTTTTTTGCGTAAAAAAGTTTATGATATGAGAAGGTTAAGCAGGATGTGGGTGTTATCGGATTTTTTTTGGATCTCCCTGGATTCTTCGTGTGCTGAATACACCTGCTGAATCTGTGGATATGGCAGTCACATATACGCTATGGATTGGAATGCGGAGGCGGTCATTTTCTATTATGCTTTTGGAAAATGGAAGCAGGCGAGCATGGGGGATGGCTTTCAAGGCGTAAGACCGGGAGAGGATAAGGGGTAGGCAGGGATTTTAACCTATTTTGAAATTAATAAGATTATCAGGGTAAATTTTGTTTAATTTCAATTTTTGTGTATTCAATCATGACAGGTATAAAGCTTTTTTGTGAAAATGGATCGTTTTTCTTAAATATTAAAGAAAAAGTGAGGTTGTTCATTTGTGCTAAAAGGACGATCATATTATAATGAATATGGTTTGGATAGGTATAATTACGTAGACAACAATGTGGAGGCACCGTCATTTGAGTTATGTTGAGCAAGGACGTTATCAAGTTCCGAGAGGCCCCATAGGTCTAATGAGCCGAATGTATAAGCACATTCTCCCTGAAACGAAGCAGGAATTGGCAAATTGGAAATACAAGGCTGAACAGATTCCGGATCCCGAGCTGAGAAGTCAGGCACTTGCAAGCATAGCAGAGAAGACGTTTCACTGTGTAGGCGGGGCGGTGTATGCCGCAGGGAATATGTCTGCCCGGCAGACGTTAATTCCGCTTATTGTGGCGTACCAGACGATTAGCGATTATCTGGACAACCTGTGTGATCGCAGCACGTCCATGGACCCGGATGATTTCAGGCTGTTGCATCAGTCTATGCTGGATGCGGTCAACCCCGCAGCTAAGCCGGTGAATTATTACGCTTTGCGTCGTGAGCAGGAGGATGGCGGTTATTTGACCGGGCTGGTGACAACCTGTCAGTCTTGTGTAAGCAGGCTTCCGGGCTATGAGGCGGCAATGCCTTACGTTCAGGATCTGGCGGGATTATACACGGATTTGCAAGTTTACAAGCATATTAAACCCGAATTGCGCGAACAAGCGCTATTGGATTGGTGGTCGGTTCATAAGGACCGTACACCGGAGCTGCGCTGGAACGAATTTGCTGCGGCTACCGGTTCAACCCTGGGGGTGTTTATGCTGTTTCTTGCTGCTAGCGACCAGCATCTCACGGATGCGGGGGCTGCCTCAATACATGTATCGTATTTTCCACATGTGTGCAGTCTTCATATTTTGCTGGATTATCTAATCGATCAAGACGAAGACCGGAAGGGCGGAGATCTTAACTTCTGCAATTATTATGAAGATACCGACATGATGCTGGACCGGATCGCCTTTGTTGTGAATCGGGCGCGGGTTGATATTGCAGATGTCCCTGCCAGCTCCTTTCACCGGATGATTATCGAGGGATTGCTGGCGTTATATTTATCCGACCCCAAAGTTAGCGAGCAGCAGGAAGTGCGCTCGGTTTCGAAACGTTTAATGAAAAACAGTCCGCTCATGCGTTTGTTTTTCTTTTTAAACAGTCGATGGATAAGAAGGCTTTTATGAACATTTTGAGGAGGTCATAAATCATGACAGCAGTTAAGAAAATCGCAGTATTAACGAGTGGTGGAGATTCACAGGGGATGAACGCCGCAGTTCGCGCCGTTGTGCGCAGCGGCTTGTATTTTGGACTTGAAGTATTCGGGGTTCAGCGCGGATATCAGGGCCTGCTGAATGATGATATTTTTCCGATGGATCTGAGAAGCGTCGGAGATATTATCCAACGTGGGGGTACTGTACTTCAATCTGCCCGGTGTCTGGAATTTATGACCGAGGAAGGACAGAAGCGAGGCGCTGAAATTTTGCGTAACCATGGAATTGATGGCCTAGTCGTGATCGGTGGCGATGGTTCCTATCAAGGAGCTAACAAACTGACCAAACAAGGAATTAAAACAATGTGCCTTCCAGGTACGATTGACAATGACATTTCCTTCACCGACTACACGATTGGTTTTGATACGGCGGTTAGTATCGTAGTGGACGCCATCAACAAGCTGCGTGATACGATGTCATCCCACGAACGTTCTTCTATCGTAGAAGTTATGGGACGTCATTGCGGCGATATTGCTTTGCATGCAGGTCTGGCCTCCGGCGCAGAAACGATTTTGGTGCCCGAAGTAGAGTTTGACCTGAATGAAGTATCTGATCGGATGAAGCAAAACTTTAAGCACGGCAAACGCCACAGTATTATTATCGTTGCTGAAGGCGCAGGCAAAAGTGAAGCCGTGTCACAGGTAATCCAGGAAAACTGTCCGGATTATGAGCCGCGTGTAACGGTGCTTGGACACATTCAACGTGGAGGCACACCAACCGCATTTGACCGTAATCTGGCAAGCCGTTTGGGTGACTTTGCTGTTCGTCAATTGATTGAGGGTATATCGGACAAGGCTTGCGGAACGATTGATGGCAAGCTGGTAGCCACTGATATTGACAAGGTCGTAAATACGAAAAAAGATTTCAATATGGAGCTTTACGAGCTGGCCTTGCGCTTGTCCCAATAATAATTAGCTATTGTATGTACCAGATGGATTCACAGCTAGGAATTCTTAAACTCATGCGGATGACCCGAGTCATCCGCATATTTTTTAACATTTAAAGTTAACATTTAAAGCAGGTATGGAGGGAATAAATATGTATTTGTTCAAAATCGAAGTGGACAGCTCGGAAGGAGCCTTAACCGTTATTCTCGTTGCGGAAAATGAGGAGCAGGCATTTCAGGCGGTGGACCAGCATGTGGAGAGACATTTTCTGTATCCTCCAAAGCTGAACGAAGTAGCTATTGTGGAGAAAAAAAGAATAACTTCGGGTACTGCATATGTCATGGAAACACGCTGATACACGCAAAGGCTAAACAGCCTCTGCGTGTTGTTTTTTTTCGGCAAAACGTCGTTGTACAACTAGCAGGCGGAAGAGAAGGGACACTGCTCCCGCGGCCAAACCTGTAATCAAGCCGATCCAGTAGCCGTAGGGACCAAATGATGTGCAACGTGCGATAATATATCCTACAGGAAGTCCAATAACCCAATAGGCCAGAAACGTAATCAGAAAGGCCGAATTGACATCCTTATATCCACGCAGTGCTCCTTGAGTAGGTGTAGCGATAGCGTCGGATATTTGGAAGAAAATCGCATAGAGCAGGAAATGTTGCGTTAACTGAATAACCTGTGGATCGGTGGAGTACAGCCTGGCGACCTGTTCGCCCCAGATCACAAGCACAACAGCCGTGATCAATGACAGACCAACCGCACTACTGATTCCCATTACGCTGTATATTTTTGCATCCCGCGGCCGTCCTGCCCCCACCTCATACCCGACCAGAATCGTGAGCGCCATACAAATACTGAGCGGAATCATATACAGTGTTGTCGCAAAGTTCATAGCGGCCTGATGAGCCGCAATTGTTGCCGTATTATAATTGCTCATGAAGAGGGTTACGGCTGCGAAGACAGCAGTTTCGAAAAATATCGCAAAGCCGATGGGTACCCCGATTTTGATAAGGTCTTTCCAGGCACTGGTAGCAATGCTGTATATCTTGTGGAAAATCCCGTATTCGGCAAATATCTTTCCCCGATGTGCGGTGATGCCAGCAACAAGCATAACAATCCAGTACGTGGCGGCAGTTGCCACTCCAGAGCCTACACCCCCCAGACGAGGAAAACCCCAGTTTCCATAAATGAGTAAGTAGTTCAACAAGACATTGATAGGCAACGATATCAGCGTGATGGTCATCGTAAACCGGGTTTGTCCCAGTGCATCCATAAAGCTCCGTAGGACCGTATAAGCAAAGAGCGGGGCAATGCCGAAGGCCATCGCACAAAGGTAGTACAAGGCCACATTATGAACCCTCAACTCCAGATTCATCCCGTGCAGAATAGGCTTAACGAGAAAAATACCTGCAATCAGAACAATCATCGATAGAGTGAGCGAGAGCCATAGCGCCTGAATGACGTAGTAAGAAACCTTGTCCTTGCGCTGTGCTCCAACCAATTGGGATACAATAGGGGTGATGGCCATAAGTATTCCGTTGAGGCCTGTTTGTACAGGGACCCACAGACTCACTCCGATGGCTACACCAGCCAAATCGGCAGAAGAAAAGTGTCCCGACATATTAGTATCAAAAAAAGTCATCGCGGATAGTGCAAGCTGTGTTACCAGAATAGGGAGCAAAATGTTAAAAAGCTGCTTCCATTTTTGGGTGTTAGTTAGCGTCAAATGCATGTTTATGTCCCCACTTACTTGGAAGTTATCAATCGTATATATCATAACGTGTCAAATATTTATTGTAAGGGATGTAGCAGTATTTGAACAGCAACAAAAAAGACTGCACCCATGTTCAAACGTATGGGGCAGCCTTGTGAAGCCTTTAAATGATTTGGTGTATTGTGTAGAAATAATGATAAGACCGGGATACATGGATTATTTGTACGTTACTCCGCTAGTATAGCGGTTTGTAGCATTCCAGAGTAAATATTCGTCAACCTTCATATCCTTGAGCGCTCGAATTTGATCCTCGACCTGGGTGTTACCATATTTGGCATAATGACCGTTTCCCAGCCAGCTTGCGGTAAAATCCTGAATCCATGGACGAATGATTGGTTTCAGCTTGCCTGTTGGGTCAAGCTTTTTATGCGTATCTGCCATCGAACCTTTAATGGTCTGGTACGGATTTTTGTCAGGGTCCTTTACACCGAACCAGCCTGTTGTATAGTGACTTGGATAAACCATAGGAGAAATGACATCCACGTTTTCTGAAATTTTGGCGAAATCCTGTCCGATTCCTTCCGCAGCGGGAACGGATGCGGCATACCCGAAAATATCTACCGATACCCGCACACCCAGTGGAGCAAGCTCTTTACGGGCATATTGCACGAACTCAGCGACCGCATCCACACGTGATTGATCGGATTTGGTATATTTCAGCTTGTCCGCTCTTTTTTCAAAGCCTTCAGGGAAACGTACATAATCAAACTGAATTTCCTTGAAGCCCAGCTTTGACGCCTCCTTGGCGATAGCAATATTATAATCCCAAACCTCTTTATTATAGGGATTGACGAACCCATCGCCCTTGCCGTTTTTCCAGACAGAGCCGTCTGGATTGCGGAAGGACATTTTGGGATTTTTGTTGGCTAATACCGTATCTTTAAATACTACAACACGGGCAATCGGGTACACGTTGTGCTTTTTCAATCGGTCCATCAAATCGGAAATATCCCGAATGAATTTTTGCGGCTTGCCCAATTTCAGCAGCTCGGGATTGGTCGTTGGATAAGTGATGTAACCTGCATCATCCTTAATATCAATAACCATGGAATTGAGCTCTGTTTTGTCGAGCAGTTCAAGCAGCTGGGTCATACGCGAACCGCCTGCGCTATAAGCCGTAACATAGATGCCCTTGATAGCAGGAGTCGTCGGCTGTGGGTCAATTTTAGCCGGAGGATTGGAGGCATCCACCTTCATATTACTGTGCTGAGCCTGAATCATCGCACTGCTGATTGTCGTCGCTACCGTATCTTTTACATTTGGTGCGTTGGCTGAATGCTCCCCGTTTCCGCCTATTCCCATTGCTAATAGCATAACTGCCCAAATCATATTCATTTCCTAACTCTCTCCCTTATGTAAGTCGCTTACCTGATTATACGTAAAGTTATGTATCGAAAAACAACGTGGTTGTAACCAATACTGGAATCATCAGGCACAGTCTTACATGATTAACCCAATCCTTGTTCATTGAATCGGTAAAATGGCATAAATAATGCCGCTTTCTTCGCGGCTGCGCAATTGCGACCGGAAGAAGCGGCACTTGGTGGAGAGATTTAATGAAGATACGTATTGTCCTGATGCTCACAAATACTGTACTGAATAATTTCGAGCGCATCCGTGGGCTTGAGAATGGCCATCCCGTCCCGAAGTACAATCATCGAGTTCAGCTCATTCTTTTTGAGAAACGGGAGCATTTCTGGATACCATCTCAAGACAATGTCGGACAGTTTTACCGTTTCCATTTCCACAAAAATCACCCTTTCCTGCTCGAAATCATTCCATAAGAATCATTCGGTACGAATCGGAAAAGCAAAGTGCCTGTGAAATAGCAGGTAAAGCTGGTCTTTATATAATATGGGAACAGCGCACGTATAGTGTACCACAGAAACTGCATTTTGACACTTGGGCTCGTGCTTATCTTCGGCGGAATGAGCCCATAACCCCTACCGTTTCTACGATATTAACGAAAGCAGAAGGGTCTACTTTCTTAATAATGCGTTTCAGTTCTACCAGCTCGTAGCGTGTTGTAACTGTCATCAGCATATCCTTTTCGGTATGAGAAAATGCACCTTCAATTTTAATTTTACTGACTCCACGCGGCGTTGTCAGCATTCGGCTGAGCAGCTTCTCCGTATGCTCAGTAATGATGTAAACGGTTATTTTAGTGTGACTCACATAAATCTGATCCAACACCTTGCCGGTCACGAAAATGGATAACATGGATGCAAGGGCAACATTCCAGTCCTGGTTCAGATATCCCGCTGCCAGAATAACCAGCCCATTCAAACCGACGAGCACAGTCCCTACAGGGAAATCGCGGTAACGGGTGACGATGGAGCCGATAATGTCAAAACCGCCAGTAGACCCCCCCACCCGAAAGGAAATACCAGCTCCAACGCCAATCAGCACTCCACCAAAAACGGAGGCCAGCAGCGTATCTTTAACAAGGGCATGCACAGGAATCCAGGCCAAAATCCATGTTGTGGCGACAACAGACAAAATACTCATACTAATAAATCGTTTCCCTAAAATAAACCAGCCTGCAATGAGCATCGGAATGTTTAGGACAAAATACATCACGCTGATATCGAATTTTGTAAAGTAGCCAATTAACATGGAAAGCCCTGCTACTCCGCCGCTCAGCAGGTGGTGCGGCACGAGAAACAGATTAAAACCGCTTGCTATAGCAGCGGCTCCCAAAATGACAACAAAACAGTTTAAAACTATTTTTAACAACGTTTTTTCACCTCATTTAAAATATACGGACAGTAACTTGCTGGTATTCATGAATTGTTTTGTGTTATAATGCGATGTGGATATTCTTGAGTAGGGACCTTCTGTCCAGAGAAACACTTAAAATTTAAACTGTTTTAAAAAGGATAAATTCGTTTAAGATGTATCGGATAAGGTTACCCGAGTTTATACAGAAAGATGCAGTTATAGGCCTAAATAAACTGTCACTGTATTGGGTAAACCTATACAATAATATCGCTACTTAAGAATACAGACAACATTGTGGATTGTCCACCACATCCACCATTATGAAGGAGTTTGAATAAATTTGACGACATTTGCAGAATTTAATCTTGAACCGAAAGTACTTGAGGCGATTACAGAGCTTGGTTTTGAAGAAGCGACGCCGATTCAATCCCAATCCATCCCTCTTGCGTTGCAAGGAAGAGACATGATTGGCCAAGCCCAAACAGGTACGGGTAAAACCGCAGCTTTTGGTATTCCGTTGATCAGCAAAATCTCTAAAAACGACGACAAAATCAGAGCGCTGATTATGGCTCCAACACGTGAGCTTGCCATTCAGGTAGCTGAAGAAATCGAAAAACTGTCCCGCTTCAAAGGTCTTCGCACTCTACCAATCTATGGCGGTCAAGATATCGTGCGCCAGATTCGCGCTTTGAAAAAGAAACCTCAAATTATCATTGGTACACCAGGTCGCTTGCTCGACCATATTAACCGCAAAACCATCAAGCTGGAAGACGTAAACACCGTTGTTCTGGATGAAGCGGATGAAATGTTGGATATGGGCTTTATGGAAGATATCCAATCCATTCTGAAGCAGGTTCCGGACGAGCGTCAAACGATGCTTTTCTCGGCTACGATGCCTCCTAATATCAAAAGATTGGCTGAACAGTTCCTTAAAAACCCTGAGCATGTTTCAGTTATCCCTAAACAAGTTAGTGCTCCACTGATTGATCAGGCCTACATTGAAGTTCCTGAACGTCAAAAATTCGAAGCTTTGAGCCGTTTGATCGACATGGAATCCCCAGAACTCGCTATCGTATTTGGTCGCACCAAGCGCCGGGTAGACGAGCTGGCTGAAGCTCTGCAAAAACGTGGATATTCCGCAGACGGTCTGCATGGTGACTTGTCTCAGAACCAACGTGATGCCGTAATGCGCAAATTCCGCGACGGAAGCATTGACGTGCTCGTAGCAACTGATGTAGCTGCCCGTGGTTTGGACGTTTCCGGTGTAACTCACGTTGTGAACTTTGACCTTCCGCAAGATCCGGAAAGCTATGTTCACCGTATTGGACGTACTGGACGTGCAGGTAAAGAAGGGGAAGCATGGTCTTTCGTAACGCCTCGTGAAATTGATCATCTGCATTTCATTGAACGTGTAACTCGTCACCGTATTGCGCGTAAGCCGCTTCCAACCTTGGCTGAAGCTTTGGAAGGCAAACAACGTATCATCGCAGAACGTCTCCTGGAGGCTGTAGAAAGCGGTGAGCTGAATGAATACAAAGGCTTGGCTATTCAAATGCTGGAGCAGTATGACTCCGTACAACTTCTCTCCGCAGCTCTGAAGCTGATGACTGGCGAGAAGAGAGAAGCGTCTATTGAGCTGACTCCGGAAGATCCAATTCGTGCAAAACGTCGTAAACCGGATGTTCGTTCCGGCGGACGCAAGCCGTCTAACTACAGTGGACGCAGCAACGGTGGTTATAACTCCAACCGTACTGGTGGCAGTGGTAGTGGCAGCAAAGGCGGATATGGTGGCTACAACCGTGGCAGCAAAGAAGGCGGTAGCTACAACCGTGATTCCGCGAGCCGCAATAGTGGAGATCGCAGACCACGTCCAAGCAGTAGCGGAGAAACTCGTCGTCCTGCAAGACGCGAAGATTCCTCTTCTGAATAAGAATTGAAATAATAGCAAAGCCGAAGTGAATGCTCGCTTCGGCTTTTTGCTATGAGATCAAAAAGTGCAAATTTCTTAGCAACCTGCTTCGACGGTTGAAGTATTGATTTCACTGGCGCATTAGGGATGAAATACGGTATGATATAGTCAACAGCCGGAATTTACAGGCACAGCAACATGAGCCGTGGAACTGCCAGGGCTTGCGGAGGGAGAGACTAACGTTGGAGTTTAAAGGAGCTATGGGTGGTATTTATCGCCTGACTGAATGGATTACCCGACTGGCGGCTACCAATTTGTTATGGGTGTTATGCTCGTCGCCTTTTATGTTCTGTCTTATACTCAAACTACTTGTGATGAATCAGAACTTGGCTAATGAATCTTTACAAATGAATTGGGCGCTGGCTGTTTTGGCACCGCTTACTTTGTTTCCGGCTACATCGGCCATGTTTTCCGTCGTCCGCAAATGGGTAATGGGCGATACGGATGCAGGTGTGCTTCGTACCTTCTTTAAAGGATACAAGGAAAACTATAAGCAGAGCCTGATCGGGGGCATCTTCTACACGCTGCTATTTGTCATTATGTATGTGGATTATACCGTGTATATGACGCAGCTCAGCAATTTGCAAATTGTAGGCATAATCATGCTTATTCTTATCATTATTTTGCTCGTATCCATGTTTAACTTTTTCTCGATGGTTGCTCATTATCATATGTCCATCGGATTACTGATCAAAAATGCGGTTTTGCTGACGCTCATTCGACCGTTTCGTGTATTTTCTACCATGCTCGGCAGCGCGATTGTTATCTTTATTGGAGTCAAATACCCTGTGCTGTTCTTGTTCTTCATTGGTAGTGTGGTGGCCTGGTTCGCTTTCTTTAATTTTTATGGAACGTTCCTCAAAATGCAGGATCAGATGGAAAAGATGAAGCAAAAAGACGAAGAGGCAGCTAGCACGGAAGACAAGAAAGGTGATAACCTTCAAAAATAAAACAGATTTATCCTAGCATTTACTTTCCGAGTGAGAAGCGCTATAATAAGGTCACATCCTGCGATGCACGTTACGGTCATTTGTTGTTTTGAACCAATGACAATGTCTAGGGAGATCAATACGGGTGGACAGCTGAAAAGCCCTGTCAATTCTGACAAGGGGACTTCAAAAGTTTGTCCTGCGATCACCCACCTGCTAAAGCAGGTTCAGAAGACGCTATGGTCGGACGGCATCGGCGGGTACTCTATAACGTAATCAACACACCCTGATACTGCTCCGTGCAGAAACAGGGTGTTTTTTGTATGTAATAATGCTAAAATAAGAAATAAGGTACTAAGGTCGCATACCACAGGTATGATCGGGTTCACTTTGTCGTTTTAACATTTTTATAAAGCGCTTGCAGCAAAGGGAAATCGATGTGCTGTATTCAGCAACGATTATCGTGAAGGAGGAAATGTCTTGTCGTTGAAGAGGACTCTGGTGGGGATTGTGCGCAGCCAAGAAGGTACAAGCGACCGGGTCAAAGACCCCCAAATGAAGACACGCTATTATAGCTTATCGAGAGACAAGGCTTGGGAAGAGGTATCGTCCGTTTTAAAAAAGATTCCTGGATACAAGGTGCTGCATGAGGTGCCATCCGTAGGTGAGATTACGCTTGAGAAGCGAACGGCATTCGGCAGAACTGTCGACATTACCGTTTCTATATTGTCCGTCTCGCCAGTTCGGAGTGCTGTGGATATTTATTCCGCTTCGCGTGGATCGCTGGGGGACATGGGTGCAAATTATCGCATTATTTTGCAGTTGTTTGCCGTGATTGACAAGAAACTGTCTGCTCATAAGGTCGTACAGTGATTGCAGACGTGTGAGCAGCAAAGTGGCAGACCAACGTCAAAAAAGCGAGGAAGGAACCCTTCACTCGCTTTTTTAATTCAAATCAGCCTTAACGTAAGCAGGATGAATTAGACGAGCTTCTTCACCGCTGCAATCGCTTGATCATAGTCAGGATGCTCGGACATTTCGCTCAAATATTCTACATAAACGATTTTATCGTTTTGATCAATCACGAAAATAGCGCGATGATCCAAATGGAATTCCTTAATGAACACGCCGTAGGCTTCGCCGAAGGAATGGTCCTTGTAATCGGACAGTGTCAATACACGGTCAATACCCGCAGCGCCGCACCAACGAGCTTGGGCGAATGGCAGATCCACGCTGACAGTCAGTATTACGACTTGATCTCCGAGAGAATCCGCTTCTTGATTAAAACGACGGGTCTGTGCGTCACACACGCCTGTATCAAGAGAAGGAACAACGCTGATAAGCTTGACTTTACCTGCAAAATCTTGAAGCGTAGCAGCTTCCAACAGATTTTTTTGCAATTTAAAATCAGGGGCCTGGTCTCCAACTTTCAGTTCAGGACCCACGAGAGTCAAAGGATTGCCTTTAAAAGTAGCAGCTTCTTTACGTTCTTGTGCCATATGTAATAGCCTCCTTGGTTTTTAGCATTGGTTATCGTTGCTGAAATCTATTATAATCTTTTATAAAAGACATTGTCCAATTTGAATAAGGTGGAGACACCCCATGAAGGAAGGATTGCCTTGATTTTTTTACGTTATGAGAACTGGAAAAGTTATTTGCGTTTTTACCCGGTTACCTGTTTGATTCTGCTTATCAATATCGTGATGTTTATTGTGCTGACCGTACATGGTGGATCGGAAAATAGTTTGACACTAATCCGGTATGGGGCCTTGATCAATGAGGAGCCGTTTACCGACCAGTTATGGCGGTATTTGTCAGCTATTTTTTTACACGCGGGTTTTGATCATCTTTTCTTCAATTCCTTTGCAATTCTCGTATTTGCTCCACCGCTGGAACGTCTGCTCGGGTCCTTTCGCTACGTGCTGCTGTACCTCGCTACAGGCATTGTGGGGAATGTATTGTCCATTGCGCATTACAACATGGTAGCGGAAACCACGGTCTCTGTAGGGGCGTCAGGAGCGATATACGGTATCTACGGCGCCTTTCTGTACGTTGCTCTGTTTCAGCGGACGCTGATGGATGAAGCTTCACGCAAAACACTGTACACGCTGCTCGGGTTTGGTATCCTGTTTTCGTTCGCTGTGGCGAACATTAACTGGACCGCCCATTTTGGAGGGCTGCTCAGCGGGTTTTTCTTGTATGGATTAATGATCAGATTGACTGGCCAACGTAAACGTCACTAAAGACAGCTTTACCGTAAGTCGGCAGGGCAAGAAAGAGGAAGGGGTTCGTCCAACCTCTTCTTCCGGATGTTGAAAAATAGATTGGAGCGAATAACGGAGTGGAATTACGACAGTTGCAATACTTCATGAAGGTAGCGCAAAAGGAACATGTCACACAGGCAGCCGAGGAGCTGCATGTGGCGCAGTCTGCGGTCAGTCGGCAAATTCATCAGCTTGAAGAGGAGCTGGGGGTTAACCTTTTTATGCAAAAGGGCCGCAACTTGCAGCTTACACCGGTGGGGCAGTTATTTTGCAAACGGGTTGAAACGATTATAAAGGATTTGGAGCGGGCTGTTCTGGAGGTTCATGAGTTTTTAGACCCCGAGGGTGGAGAAATTCGTATCGGCTTCCCGCACAGTTTGGGCATTCATCTTATTCCTACGGTTGTGGCTGAATTTCGTAAACGGTATCCGAATGTTAAATTCAGATTTAAACAGGGGATGTACCCAAGTTTGATTCGTGATGTGTTGGCGGGTGAGGTGGATTTGGCTTTCGTATCCCCTTTTCCGGATCGTCATGATCATGTGGAGGGAGATGTGGTGCTGACCGAGGAGCTGTTTGCGGTTCTTCCCCCTAATCATCCTTTGGCTTCAGCCGGGCACATCACGCTGGATCAGCTTAAGGGAGAAAAGTTCATCTTGTTCAGAGACGGTTACTCCCTGCGTCCGATTGTCTGGCAGGCTTGTCTGGAGGCCGGATTTACGCCTGACATCGCTTTTGAAGGCGAGGAGACGGATACGATTCGCGGATTAGTTGCCGCAGGCATGGGGGTCAGTCTTTTGCCGGAAATGGCGTTGTTCCAGACCAACCCGCTCCAGCCCGCGAGAGTGTCCATTGTTGATCCCGAGGTGACGCGAACCATTGGCTTAATTCACCGTAGAGATGACAAGCTTCCGTTGGTTGCCAAGTCGTTTCGCACTTTCTTGTTGCAATATTTTGGTCTTCAAGGTAGCGGCACTGTGACGGATGGAAGTGCTAAAGTGGATTAATGGACAGGAGAGTATAGGGAATTGGATAAAATATAAAAAGGTTGTTCCTCTACCATCATCATGGCGAAGGAACAACCTTTTTTGCTACAAAAGCGATTAGTCACGGCTGTTGAAGATACCGATCAGGCGAATCAGCTCCAGCAAGGAAACGAGAGCGGCGGCCACATATGTTAATGCAGCGGCATTCAATACTTTAGCTACACCTCGTTCTTCATCACTGCGGATAAATCCTTCAGACACCATAATTTCACGGGCACGGTTGGAAGCATTAAATTCGACCGGTAATGTAATTAATTGAAAAGCAACAGTAGCCGAGAAAAAGATAATGCCTAAGCCAATCAGGTTTGTGTAGCTGAACAGGAACCCGGCAATCAACAGAAACGGTGCAATGCCGGATGCGAAGTTGACAATCGGGAAAATCCGGTGACGCAGCGCTAACATAGGATAATGCTCTTTATGCTGAATCGCATGACCGACCTCGTGACAAGCCACAGCAACTGCGGAAATAGATTTTTCATAATATACAGGCTCGGACAAGCGTACTACGCGTTGCATCGGATCATAGTGGTCAGATAACGCGCCAGGTACAGGTTCAATGGGCACATCGTGCAAACCATTGCGATCCAGCATATGCCGGGCGGCATCGTAGCCTGTCAACCCGTTTTCGTTGGGAACATCAGACCATTTGTTAAAAGTACCTTTCACACGAAATTGCGCCCATAAGGATAAACCGAACGCAAGAATAATCAATATATACATCCCCATCATAAAGCAACCCTCCATTATTATTTCATCAAAACAGCCCGGGGATCTACATCATAGAGCTGTGCTCCAGCAAATACTTCAGAGCTTCGATACAAGCGGCGCTTTGCGGTAGTAGACCCGTAAGCAGCTTGCGTGCTTGAACGGGCTTGAGCTGCCCCAGAAGAGGCTGTAGCTCATTGACTTCGCGCTCCAGGCGCTGCATGTGCATCTCCAGACTTGTTAGCTTGTCGGTAACGTGCTCTTCGCCTGAAACCGAATTCCACTTAGTTAATGTCTGTTTAATTTCCTCAAGGCTATACTTCTCTTGTTTCATTTGGTTAATACGTTCAAGCCTTTTTAAAGTTTCATCATTATATAGCCGATAATTTTTCAAAGACCGTTCTTCGGGTGCGATCAAACCGAGCTTCGTATAATAATCAATGGTCCGTTCGCTGACACCAGCCGTCTTGGCTAGCTCGCCAATTCGATATAGCTTCATATCCCCATCTGTCCTCACCTCGCGCTCTTCATTCAGCCTTCAATATTATGCATCTGCAAACAGAGTGCTTATAAAAATATTTTACATGATTCCCAACCGTACAGTCAAACGTCATGCTTTTCTAGCCCGTGAAACAAGCTACTTTTATAGTTATTAAACGTAACATGAAAAGTCAGATATCACTTTTTTTTCGAACAATAAAAAATATCTTGTCAAGTTTCATGTATTCTGATTATAATGACAATAAGAATTTCACGAAATGTAAAGAAACTTAACATTCGAGGGAGTGGGCTTCATGAGAAAAAAGTGGTTTGTTGCATTACTGGCCATGCTGACGGTACTGGCTTTTCCGGTAGGTGCGTTCGCTGCTGACGGTCCGACAAATATTCAGCTTCAGGCGGGATTAAACACGGCGTTTACCTTCTTGGCATTTATTCTTGTGTTTTTCATGCAGGCGGGATTTGCATTGCTGGAGGCTGGCTCCACACGAATGAAGAATGCGGGGCATGTCGCTGGTAAAACGATTCTCACCACAGGCGTTGCAGCATTATCCTTCTGGGCTCTCGGGTTCGGGCTAGGCTTCGGTAACGATGACGGTAACGGATTTATGGGGCTGACGGGTTTCTTCATGAGCGGCACGGATGCTGCTGTATCGTTTGACTCCCTTTCAAGTCTGGATGTTCCGATTACAATCATGTTTTTGTTCCACTTTGCTTTTGCTGCGGTTTCTCTTTCTATCGCATGCGGGGGAATGGCAGAGCGTGCAAAATTAAGTGTATACATCATTTTCGGTATTTTGTTCTCCATCGTAATCTATCCGGTTGTAGCTCACTGGGTATGGGGCGGCGGCTGGCTTGGCAAGCTGGGCATGCAGGATTATGCCGGCTCGACGGTAGTCCATCTGACAGGAGCTACGGCGGCACTCGTCGCTACATTGCTGCTGAAACCGAGATTGGGCAAGTTCAACAAGGACGGCAAACCGAATATTATCCCTGGACATAATCAGGTATACTCCATTCTGGGGGTTATTATTCTCTGGTTCGGCTGGTTTGGATTTAACCCGGGTAGTGCTGTATCGGCTATGAATGACGGCTTCTTCGGGTATGTGGCGGTAACCACGAATCTTGCGGCGGCGGCAGGTGGAGTGTTTGCCCTGCTGGTATCTTGGATGGTCTATGGAAAAGCGGATATTCCGTCTATGCTGAACGGTGTACTGGCGGCTTTGGTAGCAATAACAGGGGCGTGCGCATTTGTAGCTCCTTGGGCGGCTCTGGTCATCGGTGCGGTAGCAGGGATTATTACCTTCTTCACAGCACAATGGTTTGAGCGTGCAAAAGTAGATGATCCGGTATATGCATTTTCCGTCCATGGTATTGCAGGGATGTGGGGTGCGATATCCACAGGATTGTTTGCTACTCCTGAACTGGTGAAAATAACAGGTGTTGGTCAAGCGGGGCTGTTTTATGGTGGCGGATTTACGCAATTGGGAGTACAGTTGCTTGGACTGGTAGGGACATTTGCTTTCGTATTCGTCATTTCCTTCATTATTCTGGGTGCGATGAAAGCCATTATGGGAATTCGTGTTACGGAAGAAGAAGAAACGATGGGGCTGGATATCAGCGAGCATGGTACGTACGGCTATCCTGAGCAAATGAAGCTGGTTGCCGAGGCTGAGAAGCGTTCTGGGACTGTTAGCTAATATGTAAAATATAAAGAGCCAGTATGGATGAGCGGAGGAGATGGAAGTATGGAACTGCAAAATACGGCACCTTGGGTGAGTTCTGCCGAAGCGATTGATCATGCTGATACGCCTGAATCGCTAAGGCAGGCCAGGGTCGATTCTCAAAAATGGCTGCTGGCTTCCCAAGCCTCCGCTCCGTTATCAGACTGGTTACAAACGGCGAATGATATGCATGACCGCATTGCAGCCAGAGCTGTGCAAATGTGCGAAAAAGGGATGGTTGAGGATGGCTTTGGCCTTCCTCCCGTCCCTTACGCATTTATAGCCTTCGGCAGCATGGGACGCTCGGAGTCGACGCTATGGAGTGACCAAGATAACGGTATGATTATTAGTGACACTGCATCTGTCGGGAAAGAATCATATTTTATGGAGTTCGGCCAAAGGATATCTGCAATGCTGGAGTATTTGGGATATCCGAAATGTGAAGGGAAAGTGATGTGTTCAGAGCCGCTATGGCGCCAAACGTTGTCTGAGTGGCAGGAGCAGCTGGCAAAATGGTCGGATGATTTTGCATGGGAGCCGATTCGTTATCTGATTATCTCTTCTGATATGAGACATATCGCTGGAGACGAGCAATTGTCAGCAGAATGGAAGCGGAGCTTTTATGCGTTGCTGCGCAAGCATCCCGATTTGCCGTCTGCGGTACTTAGAAACACGGTAAGGCATAAAGCGACACTTAATATTTTGGGTCAGATCGTTACCGAGCGCTTCGGGGAGCACGCAGGCGATTTTGATGTAAAATACGGTTTGTACATCCCGTTGGTAAATGCAGTACGGTTTTGGGCTTTGCAGCACGGGGTGGAGGAGACCTCTACGTTGAAAAGGCTCAGGCGGCTCGCGCTGCTGGAAGCAGCACCGTCACCTTTGCTGGATGCTTGCGAGCGGGCCTTTCGGATTGCGCTGCAGCTTCGGATGGCTACTCCGGTGCAGGAGAAGAACGGGCTCTTGGTTAGCAAAGGCTACCTTGCTGTCAAACCGTTAAAGCAAGGTAAGGGCTGGCATGAGCTGCGCGAGGCGCTTTCGACGGTGCGGCGGCTTCATCGTGCACTGCAAAGACAGTTGCGGTTTACGGAAGGGAGAAGGCCATGAAGGAACCAGCGCAGGGAGGCGGCTTTTGGAGCGCTCTTCGCAGAGGAGGGGTACCGTCAGCCATCGCTTCTGTGATGGGAGCTCCTACGGCTCAGCAGATGGCCTTTATCCGTTCCTTGACCCGGGAGCAACGGCGCTCTGAAGTATTACGGACCCCGTTGGAGCGTTTGGAGACGGTTGTTTTTGATTTGGAAACCACGGGATTTTCAGCGCAGCACGGAGATGAGATTTTATCGTTCGGTGCGATTCGGGTTGTCGGGGATACGATTATGGAAAAAGAGCAATTTTACACGCTTGTCAATCCACGTACGGCCATTCCTGAACACATTACGGAGCTTACCGGGATTACCCGGGAAATGACAGATGAGGCTTTGCCGCTTATGGATGGGCTGCATGACTTTATGTCCTTTGTAGGAGGACGGGTGCTTGTAGCGCATGCCAGCGCTCATGACAAGGCATTTTTGAATGCTGCGTTGTGGAAAACCTCTAAAGTGCAACTGACCCACCGTGTTTTGGATACGATGATGCTTGCCAAATGGCTGGAACCGCAGCAGCACCAAACGTACAGTTTGGATGAGCTGCTGACCTATCAGGGCATACCGATTCAGGGGCGGCATCATGCGTTAGAGGATGCGAAAATGACGGCAAAGCTGTGGGTGGCGTACGTTCAGGAAATGCTGAAGCGTAATGTGACCAATTTGGCAGATGTGTATGCTCATTTAAGTCATGCCTGATTCAGTACAGGGCACAAGCTACAAATATAGGACAACATTACAGCAAGTCTGCGATCATTCGTGGATTGCTGTTTTTTTGTGCACCTGTACAGATTGGAAGGGTTAAAGGTGGGAGCAGGATGGGCACCATATGGAGAAGGTGAGAGCCAGATGAAAGGCCGGGTGATTGGACTGTGAAAAAAATTGTTTTTATTAAATTCCTGATGGTAATGCTGGTTGTAGGAGTAGCTTCATCGGGAGGAGCAACAAACATGACTTATGCGGCAAGCGCACCGGCTAAAAATGTGCAAATTCAGGAGGAATATGAGGGTGAGGGAAGACTTGAAACTGGCAAAGGGATAGATACAGGGTTAGATGCTATAGAAGTGATGCAAAAGATACAGCCTGGTCAACCGCTTCCTTCCATGATTTTAAAAGGTTTGGACGGCAAATCCTACAATATAGGAGCCAAGCATAATAAAGCACTGGTGATCAGCTTCTGGGCCTCGTGGTGCGATCCGTGCCGTTTGGAGGCACCTGTACTGAATGGGCTATATAGCAAGTACAAGCATGATGTGGACGTGTATGGGATTAATGTAACACGCTATGATCGGTTGGAGGATGTGCAAAAGTTTTCCCGCTCGCTAAACCTTCAATTTCCGGTTTTGCTGGATGAGCAAGGAGCGCTGTTTGAAAGATTTGGGGGTGCTGCATTTCCGACGAATGTCATGGTTGACCGTCATGGACAGGTACGTGAAATCATAATCGGCATGCTCGGCGAACGTGAGCTGGAACGAAAAATAGAATTGCTGCAAAAAAAGACGGTGTCTTTAGGGGCCGAATAGACCGCAAAAGACACCGCTTATTAAATAAAAAGCATTCATCAAAGAGCAACCATCCAATCAGTGATTTACCAGTCCTTGGGGCGATAGCTCGTTCTGCTGATTTTTTGGAGACGGAGCTTCCAGCAACGCATAACGGAAGCTGTCCACCAGTGCTTCCCAGCTGGCTTCAATTACATTTTCGGATACGCCCACGTTACTCCATACGTCCTCGTAATTTTTGGACTCAATGAGCACACGTACCTTGGCAGCGGTGGCATCCTTTTCATCGAGTACACGTACTTTATAGTCGGCCAGATGCATATCGCGCAGTGCCGGGAAATATTGAGAAAGAGCTTTACGCAGTGCGTTATCGAGCGCGTTGACCGGACCGTTGCCTTCAGCGGCAGTATAAACGCTTGTGCCTGCAACATTCAGCTTCAAGAACGCTTCGGATACAACTGGGCGACCCGCTGTTTTCTCCACCAGCACCTTAAAGGACTCAAATGTGAACATTTCCTTCACTTCACCGCCTGCTTCACGAATGAGAAGCTCCAGCGAAGCATCGGCTCCTTCAAACTGGTAGCCCTGATGCTCCAGCTCCTTGATGCGGCTAATGACCCCACGTGCCTCATTGCTGGACGGATCAAGGGTTATGCCCAACTCCTGCGCCTTAGACACAACATTGCTTTGCCCGGCAAGTTCAGAGACCAGCACCCGTTGCTTGTTGCCTACCAGTTCGGGAGCGATGTGCTCATAGGTTCGCGAGTCGCGCAGAATAGCTGACACGTGGATACCGCCCTTGTGGGCAAAGGCAGCATTGCCGACATAAGGCTGGTTCACTGGCAAATTCACGTTGGCAACTTCGCTGACAAAGCGGGCCGTGTTGTGAAGCTGCTTTAGCTTGTCGGAGTCCAAACACTCGTAGCCGAGCTTGAGCTGCAAATTTGGAATGACGGAGCATAAATTAGCGTTACCACAGCGCTCGCCGTATCCATTAATCGTACCTTGGATTTGTCTCGCGCCTGCTTGCACTGCACTCAATGTATTGGCTACAGCCAATTCACAGTCATTGTGTGTGTGAATGCCCAGCTTTGACCTTGTGAGCTGGCTCTGCAGTGTGGTGACAATTTCCTGTATCTCATGCGGCATGGTGCCGCCATTGGTATCGCACATGACGAGCCAGTCTGCGCCTGCTTCCTCCGCTTTTTTCATGACGGCGAGTGCATATTCGGGGTTATTTTTATATCCGTCAAAAAAATGCTCGGCATCAAAAATAACCTCCATGCCCCCTTGCTTTAAAAAGGCGATGGAGTCGTAAATCATGGACAGATTTTCTTCGAGTGTCGTCTGTAAGGCTGTGTGTACATGAAAATCCCATGATTTGCCGACGAGAGTAGCCGCTTGGGCGCCGGATTCCAGAATCCGTTGCAGGTTGGCATCCTGTGCCGCTATGCTATCTTTACGGCGTGTGCTGCCAAAGGCAACAATCTTGGCCTTTAGTCCCAGTTCTTGAACCCGTTTGAAAAATTCGATATCCTTGCTGTTGCTCCCAGGAATCCCGCCTTCAATATAATGAACACCGAGATCATCGAGTTTTTTGGCGATTTTCAATTTGTCGTCAGCAGACAAGCTAATTCCTTCTCCTTGAGTTCCGTCGCGCAGTGTTGTATCGAAGATAGAGATAGCGGTGGACATGAGGACTCCTCCTTCGCGGATTGCATAGATTGGTAGTGCTTTGCTTTTTTAAGCAGCTTATTTAATGATTTAACGCGTGAAAATAGAAAAGTGTCAACCTGCCTTGATTCGTATGATTTTTGATTATATCAACTTATGACTTCAAATGTAATATATAAATATCATTTTTGACCGCAAAACCTTTATTTTTCATGTAAAATAGGGCATAGCGTTATTTTATAATTTATAGTTAAAAGAAGGGTTGAGCATGAGAGATGTCAGTGCTTATTATCCGGTTGGTGGACGGGTTATTCTGCATGTCGATATGAACGCATTTTATTGTTCTGTTCATGCAGCGGAGGAACCGGAGAAATACAAGGGGTTGCCTACCGCGGTCGCGGGCAGCAGTGAGCTGCGCAGAGGTGTAATCGTAACCTGTTCCTATGAAGCCCGGCGATTGGGCATCTCAACAGGGATGGTCGTCCAGCAAGCCCGGCGGATTTGTCCGCAGCTCATCGTGATTCAGCCTGATTTTCACTTGTACCGTCGTTATTCCAAAGCTTTTATGAGCATTGCTTATTCGTATACACCTATGTTGGAGGCAACTTCAATTGATGAATGTTATCTGGATATTACAGGTTCCAAGCAGTTTGGAACGCCGATGGAGATCGCGGAGGAAATCCAGCGCAGAGTAGCTGACGAACTGGGACTGCCTTGCTCAATCGGAGTGGCGCCCAACAAGCTTCTTGCCAAAATGGCCTCTGACCTGAAAAAGCCGCGCGGAATTTCTGTTTTGCGCTTGCGTGATGTGCCAAAGGTTTTGTGGAATCTCCCCTGTGGTCAATTGTTTGGTGTGGGACGAAAAACGGCCGATAAGCTTCGGGAAATGAATATTCGCACCATTGGCCAATTGGCCAAGGCGGACGAGCATATGCTGATCGACGTATTTGGCGTGACTGGCTCGTGGTTAAAGCTGGCTGCTAACGGGATTAATCATTCTTCGGTCAATACCGAGCGGGAGCCGAACAAGTCTATCGGACACACCACTACCTTGCCCATGGATGTGGTGGGGCTGGAGGAAGCCCAACGGGTGCTTCTCAATATCAGCGATCAGGTAGCCCGCCGGCTTCGACGGCATGGCATGCTGGCAGGAGGTATTCAGCTGACCATTCGGACGCCGGAGATGAAGACCTTTACGCGTTCTCAAGTAAGGAGTATTCCTACGGAAAGCGCAGAGGACATATATAAGGAAGCTTGTGCGCTGTATCGGCGGCATTGGGGAGAGGGCAAGCCTGTTCGCCTGCTGGGAATTACGCTTCAGCAGCTAATCCCGAAGGAAGAAGCTGCCGTTCAAATGGATCTATTTGAATACAAGGACCAGCCCAAAAAGGAAAGCTTGCTGAAGACGATGGATGCATTACGAGACAAGTTTGGCGAAAATGCAGTTCTGACCGCCGGGATGTTGGGAGATGACCCTTCGGTACTTCTTCGGAACTCCAAACTGCGCGGAACTTCGCTGCAAAAAGACAATCTCCAGACGCCTGAGTAAACTTTTGGATGAGTTTATGTGAAGCAGCGAGGCGTAAAGCTATAAGTATTTTTTGGATAAAGGATCAATGAAAATAATTTGTAAAATTTTTTTGTTTGTATTAATATGTGAATAGAATGCAAAAGCTGGTTTGTTTGATTGTATAGGAGGCAGAGAAGAGTTATGGCTAAATACACTTGGGTAGAAAAAGATACATGCATCGCGTGCGGAGCTTGTGGTGCTACAGCGCCGGACATTTATGATTATGATGATGAGGGCCTGGCTGAAGTGATCTTTGATGGGGATGGTAACCAAGGCATCAAGGCAATTTCAGATGACCTGTTTGATGATATGCAGGATGCTTGCGATGGTTGTCCTACAGATTCTATTAAAGTTGCAGACGAGCCTTTCAATAAAGAAGGTTAAGTCTACGCTATCTTGGATAGGCACAGCACCGACAGCACTCTTTGCCGTACAACGGTGAAAAGGTGCTGTCGGTGCTGTTTTTTTTATGTGCTGTCCATATGGCCTGTTTTGACCGATATACATAGTAAAGAATAGGGTAAGACTACACGATCAGGAGGATCCGATGAATCATTCGCCTCATCTTAAATCGTATGTAAAAATGCACCCTGATAATAAAATGGCCTGGTATTTGCTCGGCAAAGAGTATGAGAGCAGTGGTCAGGAGGGGAAAGCAAATTATTGTTTCAATCGCGCGGGTGAAGTGTTCGAAGCCTTCGAGCATAAACAGATTCCGGCAGACGTATGGATGGAGTATCAGGATAAAGTGGTGCAGATGTCCAAGGAGAAGGCGCGGAGAACGGCTCGAACGCGTTATTTGCTAACTACGTTGATGGTACTTCTTCTAATATGGGTACCTTCAGCCAATTCGCCGGGTCATTCGAGGGAAAGTGCATCCGTTCCGCCTGGAACAGAGCGTGTGGCAGCCGACAATGTCAAAGTGGCAGGAGAGCAAGCTTCTGACCCGAATAAAGTGGCTCAGATCGGTGGGCCTGGTGCTGGTGGTGTGTTCACGGCCCAAGCACGCACAGGCAGTTCAGCAGGAACGGCACTTGCAGATATGCTGGCAAAGGCTGGTCGTCTTCCGGCCGAGACTACAGTGCTGGGTATGGAGCAAAGCGGTTCTTGGCTGCTCTGGAGAGATCGTATGCAACCGCTGCTTAGCTTGCAAAACAAAGGTAATGGAGGCTTAGTCGTCCAGTCTTACGACGCAGCAGCTTGTGCTTGTAAGCCGTCTGACAGTGAAAAGCTTCGAAAAGCAGGTCTGCAATGGGCTGCGGGACAGGAAGAACTGGCTGTGCTGAATAGCTCCATGCGTGCTTTTCGTACGCAGCATCAACGTCTTCCTCAAAGTCTCGATGAGCTGACCCGAAGGTTTCCGAATAATATGATGTACGGTACGACAGACGGAATGAAGAAGGCTTTTGCACCTATGCGCGGTTTACTTGCTTCACAGGGACAGAGGGCTGAAGGAGCAGCAAGTCAACAAGCTGGCTCGTCGGCTGAAAGCAGTCCTTTGCTGGCGTCGTCGCTGTATGGACGGCCTTTTCTGGGGCAGCCGCTGCGGATTGTGGTAGACAAGTCGAAGCACAGGCTCGGATTGGTGAGTGGCAATGTGCTGATCCGCAATTATGCTATCGGTTTGGGCGGAGAGCGGACTCCGGAAGGGAAGTTTGTTATTACGGATAAAGTCGTAAATCCGAACGGCAAGTCCAACGGTGAGTTTGGCAGCCGCGGTATGCAGCTGTCTGCAACGAATTATGCCATCCACGGCACGAACGAGCCGGACAGTATTGGCAAAAATGAGTCATTGGGCTGCGTTCGCATGGGCAAACAGGATGTGGAGGAGTTATTTGCTCTCGTACCTTCAGGTACGGAGGTGGTCATTGGTACCGGGGGACTGCCTGATCAAGTGCTTGTGCCTGGCTCCCGATTTACGACTGAGCCGCAGCACGACCAGACCAATCCCCGCAAAACCTATCACTGGCTAAATTAATCCTTAACGCTATTGCTACGTGTAGTTTAACGATTTCCCGCTTGTGCCAAAACAACGACCAGAACAATCACAATGATGAGGAGAACAAAACTGACGGCGGTCCATACAATCGCTTTCTTGTTCACCTCGTCCTTTTTCTTTTGCAGACTTGGCGGCTTGCGCTTGGTCTTCATATCAGCAATCCCTCTTTTCTGACGGGCTATAGCCCTGTCTTACTATGTCCATTGTAAATGGTTTGATTATACATTTTCAATGACATCTCCATGACAACTGAATTGTTCCTGATGCTGCACCTCCGCAAATTACTTTCTTTTTGGTATGGAAAAAGCTAAACTATTTTGTAGAGATGTTTTTTTAGGATTGCGCAAGGGCATAGAACGGAGTGGATGAATCGTGTTGTATCGAAGGATTGTGAAACCTGTTTTTTTCAAAATGAGTCCAGAGACGGCCCACCATGTAGTCATTGACGGGTTAAAGCATGCGGGCTCACTTCTTGGCGGAGCGACAGCGCTGCGGGGAATGTACGGGGTCAAGGAGACGCCGGATTTGGCCGTCGATCTGTTCGGTATTCATTTTCCCAATCCGATTGGACTGGCTGCGGGACTGGATAAAAATGCGGAAGCGGTTGTCGGTTTTTCTTCCATTGGTTTTGGTTTTATGGAAGTAGGCACGGTGACACCTGTGGGACAGCCCGGCAATGACCGTCCTCGTTTGTTCCGGTTGCCTCCCGATGAGGCGTTAGTGAATCGGATGGGCTTTAACAATCTGGGTGCGGAAAGCATGGCTAAACGTCTGGCTACGCTCAAACATCGGCCTGTTCCGGTCGCTGTGAATATTGGTAAAAACAAAAACACGCCTAATGAAGATGCCCATAAGGATTATGAGAAGTGCATTTCCGCGCTGTATCCGTATGCGGACTTTTTTGTAGTAAATATTAGTTCACCGAATACGCCGGATCTACGAAAGCTTCAGCATGGCAGTGAGCTAAAATCGCTACTGGAAGCAGTACGTGCAGAAATGGGAGTACAGGCAACGAAGCATGGCGGAGCCAAGTCAGTGCTGGTCAAAATTGCGCCGGACGTATCGGATGAGGAACTGGAATATATGACAGACGCGATTGCGGCCAGTGGAGTGGACGGCATCATCGCGACGAATACGACAATTTCGAGGGCTGGCCTGACGCACCGGAATGCGAGTGAGACGGGCGGGCTGAGTGGTAAGCCGCTACGTAACCGTTCTACAGAGGTCATCGGACGAGTGTATCGCCAAACCGATGGCAAACTGCCGATTATCGGATCGGGCGGCATTTTCAGCAGTCGTGATGCTTACGACAAAATTAAAGCAGGCGCAAGCCTGATTGAAATTTATACAGCATTGATCTATGAGGGACCGGAAGTGAACCGGACATTACATGCCGGTCTGCGTGAGCTGCTGCGAAAGGACGGCTTTAGACACATTAGCGAGGCTGTTGGTGCAGATCACAGATAAAAAAGTGTTGTCGGAAGAGACAGGAGGTACGGGATGGACGGAAGAGACTGGGGAACATTTTTGCTGCCATATGATCAGGCGGTGGAGGAGCTTAAGGTCAAGTTCAAAACAATGCGTGCGGAGCTGAAAAAGCGCGAGGAATACGCTCCTATCGAATTCGTAACCGGACGAGTGAAAAAAATATCAAGCATCCTCGATAAAGCGAAGAGATTACAGGTTCCTTCTGATCAGCTGGAGACGGGAATCGAGGATATTGCAGGAATCCGCATTATGTGCCAATTTGTTGAGGATATTCGGCGGGTAGCCGAGTACATTCGAAGACGCAAGGATTTGACCGTACTGTATGAAAAGGACTATATAACCAATTATAAAGATAGCGGATACCGTAGCTTTCATATGATTGTGGAATATCCGGTGCAAACAGCGCTTGGATTAAAAATTGTGCTGGCAGAAATTCAGATTCGTACCTTGGCGATGAATTTTTGGGCGACCATTGAGCATTCCCTCAGCTATAAGTATCGTGAGAGCTTGCCAGATAATATGCGTACACGGTTAAAAAAGGCAGCCGAGGCGGCCTTCGTACTGGACAATGAGATGTCTTCGATGCGTCTTGAAATATTGGAAGCGCAGAAGAAGTTCGAGGATGAAGCGAATATTGTATCCAAAGTGCTGACAGGTATGCACCGACTGTATTTCTACCATAAGATCAGTGAAACGATTGATGCGCAGCGCAGGTTTAATGAGCTGTGGGAGCGGCACGACATGGAAGGAATCAAGCTGCTTCACGATGAGGTCAAAGAGATGCTAGAAGCCTCTACCAAGGAAGAAGACAGGGATGAGGATTAAATGACAAACCTTTCCTACGAACCGCTGTACGTGACTTATTTAGTATACTTCAATCGGGATCGGGATTATTTTGAATGTCACGAGGTACTGGAAGAGCTGTGGCTAAAGCTGGACCGTGACCCTGTATATAAAGGTTTGCTGCAAATTGCTGTAGGGCTGTATCACTTCCGTAACGGAAATTTTCGCGGTGGACATATGTTGCTGGACAGCGCGGTACACAAGCTGGAGCATGCGTCTCCGCAGGCGCTGGGCATTAACATGGCGAAGCTGGTGAACGAGGCGCGTGCTTGCGCCCGCCAGCTTGCCGAGGCCGTTGTAGCTGGCACGGAAGATCTCCAGCACCAGCCGCCGGGTTTTCGGGATTTGACGATTGAAATCGTCGATCCCGTGCTACGCCAGGCTGTGGAGGAGGCATCGCCGTCCATACCAGCCAACATCCCGCAGCAGAGAGGCCCGCGGCGTGGGGAGAAGCATGAGCAGCGCCAGCAGGCGCTTGAGGCTTCTGTGAGGCGTAGACAGGCGGCCCGCAGTTCCTCTACCTCGCCTAGTACGAAGGGGACGACGTAATCTGAGGCGTGTCCATGAAAGCAAGCAGCCCGATCCGTTTCAGGGATCGGGCTGCTTTATCGTTCAGTAGCCTAGCCGTGTGGAAGTCGTTTAGGAGGTTGTTTAGGAAGTTACATTCTTTTTATATTTGTCAAAGAAGGCTTTGAAATCGTCGAGTGTGTACCCGTTGTCCGAAGGACTTTCCTTCAACCCGCCTACCATGCGTTCCTTTTCCACGCCTTTTTCGTAATAAATAAGCGTAGGGGTATACTCAATCTTATACTTGTCCCAGCCATCCTCATACTCACGCAGGTTAAATTCGTGCATCGTGACGTTCTCCTGCTTGCTCAAAGACATGAGCTTGGGAGTGGTGGCGCGGCAATGAACACAGTCAGATGCAAAATGATAGACGAAAAAGTTTTCCTTTTTGTCAATTTTGCTTTGCAGATCCTCCGGTTTAATAATCTGCTGATAGTTTGGATCATTCAGCAGCTCTTGGGTGGCAGGTTTTAACGAGGCTGTGGAAACGCCATACAGCTTGTTTTTAGTGCCTGAATTCAAAGCGAGCAGCACCCCAAGCAAAATGACGAGCACAACAAAAAAGCCAATGACAGGTATAAGCTTTTTTTTGTTGGATTTTTGAGCGTTCAATGCAATCTCTCCTATCAAAATTCAAAATATGTAGCTATGAATCTCATTATTATACAACATTACAGTTTGTAGTGGAAGTTTGTAAATCACACGGATATTGCAGCTTAACATGTTGATTATGGTACAATAAATTTTATTTTAACAGGACAGGATGATTACAATTATGGGTGTACAGCTCCCTACAGCATTTGTGAAGCGCATGAAGCAATTGCTCGGCGACGAGTTTGAGGCTTTTATGGCTGCTTATGACCATACGCCTCATGCCGGGATACGCGTCAATACGTTAAAAATTTCGGTGCAGGCGTTTAAGGCGATTTCGCCCTTTGAACTGCGGCCAATTCCGTGGTGTGATACAGGTTTTTATGTTCCGTACGGCACCAAGCCGGGGTTACATCCTTATTATCATGCGGGACTGTATTATGTGCAGGAACCAAGTGCAATGTCTCCAGTAGAATTGCTAAATGTTGCTCAGGGTGAGGCTGTATTGGACTTGTGCGCTGCACCGGGCGGGAAATCGACCCAAATTGCGGCCAAGCTGCAAGGAAGCGGTCTGCTCGTAACGAATGATATTAGCGCGGATCGAACCAAGGCGTTGGCTAAAAATGTGGAATTATACGGTGTGCGAAATGCCGTGGTACTGAATGAAAGCCCGGATCGAATCGCAGATGCCTTCCCTCATTTTTTTGACAAAATATTAATTGATGCACCTTGCTCGGGTGAAGGGATGTTTCGCAAGGATGAGGATATGGCGAAGCAATGGGAAAACCATTCGGTGGACAAATGTGTAGTTATGCAGCGGGATATTTTGCGAGTGGCAGCATCTATGTTAAGTAACGGTGGAAGAATTGTTTATTCGACCTGTACCTTTGCGCCGGAAGAAAATGAAGGGATGATCGCAGAGTTTCTGGAGGCACATCCTGATTTTGATGTTGTTCCTGCTCCTTCAGGAACGGGTTTTGCTCCAGGTCACCCGGAATGGGTGAGTGAAGCGGTTGCGGTAGACCATCCGGAACTGCGTGGAACGGCACGCCTTTGGCCCCATCTTATAGAGGGTGAGGGTCATTTTATCGCTGTGTTGCAACATCAAGGCAGTCGTACAGCTACAGCGGATAATCAGGGAACGGTCGAATCCTTTAAATCCGCCGACAAGGACGAAAAGGCTTTGAGCATAGGTACAAGCGTAGGTGTGGATCGTACTCGTAAGAAGCAGCGGCTGTCCGTCAAGGAAGCGCCGACGCCAGGTGGACAGAGCAGGTCTGCAACTGGAGAGCACAAACGAAGTGGCAAAGGGATGGGCGGGAAATCGGGTAAAGGAGCGAATGCACGCGGCTTCGGCACCAACAAATCTCGTTTCGGCAAAGATGCGGCAAAATGGGCTGAGAGCGGACAACATGATGTACTGGAGTCCTATCTCTATTTTGTACAGGAGCAGCTTGAGGCGTCATTTGCAGGCCATATGGTAGTTTACGGAGATCGGATTTATCAGTCGCCGCTGGAATCTCATCGTCTGGACGGGCTTAAGGTGGTCCGTCCGGGCTGGTTTATGGGAACAGACAAGAATGGTCGGTTTGTGCCTTCGCACCCGCTGGCGGTGGCTTTGCGTCCTTCTGAGGTGGTCAGGAGCATAAACCTCTCCAGTTCAGACACAGAAGCCATCCGTTATTTGAAAGGTGAAACGTTATCCATCCCGGTCCAGAGAATGACGTTGCGGAACGAAGCACAGCCCAAAGGCTACGCTCTCGTATGCATTGACGGATATTCTGCCGGATGGGGCAAATGGCAGGACGGTATGCTCAAAAATGAATACCCTACAGGCTGGAGGTGGACATCGGTATGAGTGGGAAAGGAAGACAGACGCAGCGTTTGGACAAGGTTCTAACCCATATGGGATACGGTTCGCGCAGTGATATCAAGAGACAGGTAAAGCAAGGGATGATTACCGTGAACGGTCGGACTACCAAGGATAGCGGCTTGCAGGTTCATCCGTACAACGATCAGATTGAAGTGAACGGGGAACGGGTTGTTTTTCGGGAGTACATTTATATCATGTTGCATAAGCCACCGGGCGTTATATCCGCTACCGAGGATACAAGAGAGCAGACGGTGCTGGATTTACTGAGTGCGGAGGAACGGCATTTTGAGCCTTTCCCGGTAGGACGGCTGGATAAGGACACGGAAGGGCTGCTATTGTTAACGAACGATGGCAAGCTGGCGCATGAACTCTTATCTCCACGACGACATGTTCCCAAAACGTATGAGGCTACGGTGTCGGGACATGTGACGGAAGAGGATATACGTCAATTTGCAGCAGGGGTGGAGTTGGATGACGGCTATGTTACCCTTCCGGCCCAATTGACCATTCTTCGTCATGAAAAAGCGCAAGGGGCAGATGAAGAAGTCATTTCATACATTTCACTTGTGATCCATGAAGGAAAGTTTCATCAGGTGAAGCGCATGTTTGAGGCGGTTGGCAAAAAGGTTACGTATTTGAAAAGAACGGCGATGGGTCCGTTAACGCTGGATGATCAGCTACCCTTGGGCAGCTATCGTGAGCTGTCAAACGAGGAGTTGGCATGGATCGGCCGGGATTTGGCATCTGCAACGTCAGAGGCTTGATGGATATAGTGAAGCAGCAATGACGCACAGGCTCTTATGGGAGTTCCCTGTGCGTCATTTTACTATACAGACTATGATTTACAGCTAACATATGGGAGACTGCATGTTTATTGTGCGCGTGCCGCCCGGCTTTTTTTTACTTCTGCTGCCTTATAAGCTGTGACCTTGTTTTTGCCCGTTGTTTTGGATATGTACATAGCCTGATCGGCCTGTTTAACCAGTTCATCCGGGTTCATTTCCTTCTTTAACGTGCTGTGCCCGACGCTGATGGTCACGATGCTTTCATCGGCGACCCGTTCACGGATTCGTTCCGCGACCTGTCCGACCTTGGCCCGCCGATCAACCACCATCGCGACCAACTCCTCACCGCCGTATCTTCCGGTTAGTCCGATTTCATCCAGTTCTTCTTCCATAATCTGTGCAACCTGTTTAAGTACATCATCCGCGCGGGCATGGCCCTGCGTATCATTCAGCTTTTTGAAATTATCAATATCGCAAAAAATGACCGACACGCGGATTCCCTGCTCCATATATCGCCGCAATCGCCCCGAAAAGTATTTACGGTTATACAGGCCAGTCAAACCATCAGTAATGGAGGAACGGTAAATCCGTTGAAGCAGCTCCACAATCCGTTCAAACAGGATTAGAAACAACGTAGTGTAATACAGCAATGGCAAAAATGACATCCATAGGACTGTGCTTGTTGCAACTTTTTCAGCCGGAATGTCGGCTCGCAACCACAGACAGCCAAGCCAAAGCAAATAGAACAGCAAGCCCAGTGCAAACTTTTTGGGCTGACCGATTCGTGGGATGATGAACACTAGGCTTAAAGTAAGCACAATGAGTCGATAAAGCAGGGTGAACCCGACGAGATTTGCTGCGCTGATCCAACTGGGCAGCAATCCGGCAGCCCATGCACTAACTGGCAATATCAGTAGCGCTCCCAGCAATAGCAAAGACCATGCTCCTGCACGTTTTAGCTTCCGGTAGAGCTGAAATACGGCGGCATTGGTAAGCACGAAGGCAGCAGCCTCCAGCGTATTTTGCCACACGATTCCTTGCAGCGGCATTGTGCCGCCACCTGCCGAATAGAGATTCATGGCTTCATATGTCATAATAAAAATAGTGGCAACCGAAAAAAGGATATAGGCTTTTTTTCGCTGTCTGCTATATATGATCACGCACATCAGCGCCATCATGAGTATAATATACAAACCGCAGGCGGCACTTACAGCTCCGGCCAGAGATGGGAAACCGAAGGTTCCCGATAAGGACAACAACGTCAACGTCACCGACTCCATCTGTATAGATAGTCAGTCTATTGAACGGGGGATATCGTTTCCGATACAATAGACAGGATTTATTCCATTTAAAATGTTATAATTTTCTTTTGTACTTAACAATTATTCTCAATATATCATTTTTCAGAAAATCCGGAAACCTATACATACAACCTGTGTTCCGGGCAGTACAACGCTTGAAAGGGGAAGCACGTCATGAAATTGCTACAGGCTCTCTTTTTCCCACCCGAGCAACCGGGCGGCGTTTCATCTATGATTCCATATCTGCAAGAGCGATTTATGTCCTCGCGTTGGGAAATGGAGCTATTTTCAATCCCTAAACGGATTCGCAACAAGGGCAGGGATGAAGTGATATTTGATACCTTTGACTGGACGCAATATGAACAATATCCGATTGTCCAAAAATATATTCAGACGTACCGTGACTATTTGTGGTGGACCCGGCTTCGCATTCAGAAGCCCTTTGATCTCATTCATGCTCATCACCCGATTGCCGGGATTGCTATGAAAACTGTTTTTCCCGACATCCCGCTCGTTCAGACGATTCACTCTTCTTATGAGAAGGAGTTAATTCTAAACGGTAAAATAGAGGAGAACGGTCCCGAGCATCAATTTCTGGTGTCCTTGTATCGGGAGCTGGAGCATAAGGCCGATCGCCTGATTGCAGTATCTCATTCTTTCCAGCATTACTTGACGCCTTATGTACAAAATCCGCAAGATATTGTGGTCATTCCGAATGGATATGATGAGAAACGTTTTAAGCCCATACCACATGAAAATGAAGTGACACAGCTTATAACCGTCTGCCGCCTCGTCCCAGCTAAAGGATTGGATATTTTGTTACAGGCCTGCGCTGAGTTGAAAAAGAGAAATCAGCATTATGTGCTGCATATTATCGGAGATGGTCCCATTCGACCCGAGCTGGAAGAGCTGGCGCGGCAGTTGGATATTTACCATGAAACGATCTTTTATGGATACACGCTTCATCCAGAAGAGTTTATGCCTTTTTTTGATGTGTTTGTTTTGCCTTCACGAGCGGAGGCCTTTGGTTCCGTGTTTGCGGAGGCCGCTTTGAGCTGTTTGGCTTTGGTGGGTACAGAGGTGGGAGGAATACCGGAGCAAATTGAGGATGGCGTAAATGGTCTGCTTGTGCCACCCGACAGTCCGGGGGCACTTGCAGACGCATTGGAAAAGGTTATCGCAGACCCTGCCTATCGTTATGAGCTGGCGCGATCTGCCTGCGACAAGGCTAAATCGAGCTATTCCCTGAGCAGGGCTGTCAATGAGCTAAAGAAAATGTATTTGAAATTCCAGCCCTAACCATGGCGTGTACCACCTGATTTTGAATCAGAATGCCGAAAGCTGGAGCGAGGACGTGAGGAACGGAAGGGTCCCCCACGTCCTGCCATGATCAGCTTGCTCACCCACATCAGACTAAGCATCCCGAAAATGGGATATAGAACGGACAGCAGTGAGCTGAAACCAAACTGACTGATTAGAAAACATGTGAGCATAATGAATAGTGTGATGAGCTTAGGCGAAATTTGGATATGCTGGCGGATTTGCAGACTGACACCGTAAATGTCGGCCACAAAGGTACTGAAGATTTCCATGAAAATGAGTAAAATATAAATGATTTCGACCAGGGCCCCCAGACGGTAAGCAATGCTTCCCATCGGGATCTCAAATTGCCGAATTCCCGGCATATGTGCCGACATGGCAAAGTGAGCAGACATGAGCATAAACCCGACGCCAATCCCGCCCAAAACCCCGCCCCAGCGAATCGTTTTGCGGGAAAAGGTTTGACTGCCGAGTGGTACAAGCACAGCTTGGGCCATTGCCAGATTGAAGGAAGTATACAGCAGCGGAGAAATCCAGGCTCGCAGTATACTATAATCGGACGTATTTGTAATAAAGCTCTGCGGGTTTGGCATGGAGAGTGTGCTGTTAATGAGCAGGATAGACATAATCATCATCATAGGGACAACAATGGTGTTCATATGCAGGATAGCCTTGATTCCTTTGCTCAGCAGTAGATATGTTCCGATCAGTGTAATGAGCAGTCCGGTCTGGTAATGCAGGTGGAGGCGTTCAACGAAAACAGAACCCGCTCCTGCCAGCATAACACTGTTGACACCAATGAGTATGATGAGCGTGAACCAGCTAATCCATTTGCCGGCTCTGGCTCCAAAAAGGTGCTTGTTCAGATCCTCGTAGGACCGAGCTGAAATATCGTGAGCGATCAGCATCATTTTCGTACCCAGCCATACAAATATGAGTGTGGACAGCATGATGGTGAGTGTAGCCCAACGTCCGTACTGTGTAAAAAACTGCAATATTTCTTGTCCGGTAGCAAATCCGGCACCGACGATTGTTCCGATGTATGTAAAAGCAATCTGCAAAACATGAATATTACGTTTCATCCCCAGTCCCTCCTTGCCTGCTTGAATAACGCTGTAGCGAGCATATAATACAAACTATGTTCAACTGAAATGGGACATGACTGGATGAGACTGAAAATAATTATTTTGAATTTAACGATTAGCTTGACGGGAGCGTAATTTATGGGTCAAATCCTTGCATGGATACTGGAATACGGATATTTGGCAATGTTCGGCTTGCTTGCCCTTGGAGTAGCTGGTATGCCGATACCTGACGAAGTGCTGATGATCGCCTTCGGCGGGCTTGTGTCTCAAGGACACTACAACTTTATTGCCGCGCTGGCAGTCACATTTTCCGGAAGTATGACTGGCATGATGCTCAGTTATACGCTCGGTCGTTTGCTTGGCAAGCCGCTGCTGCACCGATACGGTAAATGGGTGAGGCTTACGCCATCGAGAATTGCTTCTTCCGAGAACTGGTTCGGACGCTACGGCACTTGGGGCATTCTGTTCGGTTACTTTGTCCCTGGCTTGCGACATGTGTCCTCATATCTGGCAGGTACGACCCGTTTGAGCGTCTTTCGCTATATGATGTATGCATCGGCGGGCGCATTGCTGTGGTGCGGTACGTTTCTGGGAATTGGACATGCGGTGGGCATGCACTGGGAACAGGTGGCGAAGCTGATGGAAAGGGTGACACATCGGGTAGGGCTGGCAGTCATTCTTCTGATTATTTTGGGAGGAATAGTCGCGTGGTTTTGGAATAAGCGTAAAAAAAATGTCACATGAACGTATGGGAAAGCAAGCTATGGCTTGAAAACGTCAGGTGATGTATGGTACTTTTACCGCATAGGAATGCCGTGGGAGGTCATGGAATGGAAGTATTAAAGGAACGGATTTTAAAAGAAGGCGTCGTTGCGTCGGATCAGGTGTTGAAGCTGGATGGCTTACTTAATCACCAGGTTGATCCGGAGTTGACGATGGAAATGGGACGAGAGTTCGCAGCCCGTTTCCGGGAAGAGAATATCACGAGAGTGGTAACCGTGGAATCCTCAGGTATTGCCATAGGTTTCGCAACAGCATTGGAGCTGGGTGTACCGCTGGTGTTTGCCCGCCGCAAAAAAACTTTATTGGCCGACCCGGACGCATTATGCGAACGTGTGCCTTCATTTACGAAAGGCATTGTCACGGACATTATGCTGTCCCGTCAATTTATTCATGAGCATGACCGTGTTCTGTTCATTGATGATATTATCGCCAATGGTGATGCCGCAAGAGGTATGGTCAAAATCATTCAACGCTCCGGTGCGGAGCTGGTCGGATTCGGCGTGGCCGTGGAAAAATGCTTCCAGGCTGGAGCGAGAACGATCCGGGAGCAGGGTATACGGGTAGAGTCACTTGTCAGAATTTCATCGTTAACGGACGGCAAGATCGAGTTTGCCGAATAGTAACAATTCAGAAACTGCTGATCCTTATTTCTAATAATAACCTTTGCATGAGCTTCAATTTCGCTTATAATATAGATAAGGTTTTGGGAGAGGAGGCAGCAACATGGGGAAAGAGCAATTGACCGAACAGTTTTTTCTGGAAAAACTGGCAGCGGCTAAAGTACATTTTGAACGTGCCTTGGATTGTAAGCATACGGAATTTGACGATTTGTATCCCTATATGATTGAACATCCTCAGTTTTTTTGGTACAAACGCTATGTGGCCTGGTCTGAGTTGTTGACGTTGGTTAACTTATGCGAAGAATTGTCCTTCTCTTGGAAAGAAGAATTTACTGCCCACCAAGTGGAGTACGTAGATCAGCGAGTGTTGTCTGCACAAGTGCTGGACTTCTGGTACGAGAAGAACGATACAAAAGAACATGATCACAGTGTAAATCAATCGGGATAATTTGTTGCTCTGTTGGCAATCCATATAAGTAGTAAGAGGGAAGAGACCTAAATGATTTTGTTTAGGTCTCTTTTTAAACTTTTTAATGTGCATAAATGATAGCCGCAATATTAGAAAAAAGTGTATAAGGAGGGACAAGGATGATTAAGGATGAAGATTTAGATGCCTATCGGCTCTCCGGTGAGAAGGTACGCGTCGTGCGGGATGGACTGGAGTCCAACGATGTGATTGGTATTGTGCTGGCGTGGGACGAGGAGCAGGTGCTTATTCGCCGCCAGAATCGGCGTGTGGTCAAGCTGGATCGCAGCTATACATATCAGCCTTTCAGCGAGCCGCGTCATAATCCAGTAGAGATGGATTAGGGGAATGGGCTTCGGGTTGGCTGGATAAAAGGGTTTGAAGTGACTGGAAAAAATAGGTGTACGCCTTGATGGCATATGCAGCCTGTAAACCGGGCACAGTACATAAGAATATACTCCATATGAGAGGGTGTGCTGTGTCTTGACGGTTATGAATGAAAAAATACATGCGTATAAGGATCAAATCAGTCATTTAGAGAATAAGTTGCCTGAGGTAGTCCAAGCATATCACCGTTTTACCGGAGAGTGTTTTCAAGCCGGGAGTCTGGATGAAAAGAGCAAGCAACTGATCGCTCTAGGTATTGGTTTGTTTGCCAATAATGAGGTATGCACATTTTATCACGTTGATGAGGCTCGGTCCAAAGGAGCTAGTGATCAGGAGATTATGGAGACCATAGCTGTAGCTGCAGCGGTAGGCGGAGGACACGCTCTAAGCCAAGGGGTTACACGTGTACAGAAGGCGCTGCAATAAAGCGAATTATTAATGGATATGCTTCACACTCATTCATAGCGGGTAGGAATGGATAACGATAGCTGATTATGTAAAGAAGCTTCCGAGCACGGTTGTGCCTGCGGAAGCTTCTTTCGTTTGCGGGCTGTGCGGGGATTATGCACTTCCGCTTGCAGCAGAAGCAGCAGGGCGAAGCGATTTACGCTTATAGGCCGAGGAGGATGTAACCAGACTTCGTTCAACAAACCGTAGGGGCTTGGAAGCTGAGCGGCTGTCTGGAAACTCGGGGCGTTGCTTTTCGGGTAAAGGGAAGGCAGCTGTATGAGGCATAGAGGTAGAAAGCCCCAGATAAGCGCGCATTCGTTCATACATTTCTTTGCGGAATGCAGGCATAGCCATACTGAACTGCTCTTTATTTCCTTTACTTATATAGGTGGCGTGGACGCCTGAGTGGTTTTGTTGTATGTCCAAAACACGAATATGACATTTATTAAATTCATGTTTTATTTCAGATACTGTACTTGCTCAAAATCAGTTCCATGAAATGTAA
>NZ_ASRY01000342.1 GCF_000520815.1 Paenibacillus maysiensis
CGTTTATCTATACAAATACTGACGGCATAACGTTATGACTGCGAATTATCCGGCTCTACGTATCCTTCCTCAATCTCGACCGATTCCTCGATAGCTTCATAGTCGGCATCCACTACATCGGCTTCAATCATATCCAAAAATAGCTGCTTTCGTTCCTGTTCCAGTGCCTTCGTATTGACTACCAGCTCACGTCGATCATTCCACTCGTTGGGTGCGCGGTTCTTTAAGTAGAAGATCATCGCTGTCGGATTGGGAGGCTGATATCGTTTTACCTTCTCGATACGCGTCTTCTTTTTTCCATTTTTGTCCTCTTCAATAATCGTTTTTATTTCTTCATATTCATACCCCGTTGCAGCTTTCAAAAGTGAATTTTCCACGTGTGAGATAGGGACAGATCTGCTCCATTTGACTAGTTCAGCCAGCATCGGATGCTTATCTATATATTCGTACCAAGTGGTTTTACCTATATCAAGTTTCCTGATGATATCCTCTGCGTTCATTCCTTCTTCAAACCATTGCTGAATCTCCGCTAGTCTAGGATATACATGTGTTTCCCACTTGGTTGGACGTTCTAATGCTTCAGCAAATTTGGGATGCTTCCTGCGATAATCGCCTAGTGTCCAAATATGAATGTTCAGTCGTTTTGCTATCTCCTCATCTGTGGCTCCTTCACGTACCCAAATGGGGATATCCCTGAGCCTTGGCACAACAAATTGATCATATTTGGTCAGTATTTTAGGCTTGTTTCTTTTGGGATTGTTATTGTTCTTGCTCATTCTGTCACCTCCATCGCAAAAAAAGGGAACAGCCAACGATCAGCCATTCCCCATATGTATTACCCTTCCAATTCAGCCTCGTAAAACAACTCGATATCCTCAATCACCTTCTGAATCAACTCATTGTCTTCCTGAGCTTCCTCAGCCCCTAGCACATTGACCTTTTCGGCTTGCATGCCCTTCAGGAATCGAACTACCATATTCACTTTTACCTTACCCAATTGAATCACCCTTTCGGTTTAGTCAGCACATGATACCTCTGACCTTGCCGACTCAGCAACGACTTCTTGAAAAACATATTCCTTACCATTTCTAACTAAATAGTTGCATAATACTGTATAATAGGATTTCACCGTATAATAAACTAAATGGGAAAGGGGAGTAGACCTATGATCAAAAAAATGAATATATATCAAATTCTTAAATTTTCATGTGCTGCTGTTGTTATAATCACATCCCTTTTGTCTCTTGCTTATCCTGGTAACAATCGATTTTCGCCATCACTTACACAGCTTTTTCTCAGCCTCATGTTTTTATTTTCTGGCATCTCCGAATTTAAAGCAAATCGAAAAACTTATGCAATAGTTAGCTTCAGTGTCTCCTTGTTCGCTGCAATTGTATTTATATCTACACTTTTATTGAGAAAAGGTTAACTACGATTCTCTAATTCTGGCTCAGCAACTACTTCTTGATGACTATATTGGTTACCTTCCCGAATCAAATATACATTGCTATCGCTACCAACGTGGGCAATATACCGCTTCACAATCACATCT
>NZ_ASRY01000343.1 GCF_000520815.1 Paenibacillus maysiensis
GAGCACATGCATATCCGGGGCTACGCACCCGATCATCGCTACCGCGTCCAGACCCTGCCATTCCCGTAGCTGGCCGGGAACATCGCCGCGGCCGTTCACGGCCAGCGACCACGTCGCCACGCAGATGTCCGGCCGGACATCACGCACGCCGCCTGCGCCGTTCACCAGCTCGCCGATCAGCGCGTTCACGGCGTCCACGCGCAGATCGACCCACTGCGCGTACAGCTTCGGGACCTTCCGGTAGTAATTTCGCGCATGCTTGTCGCGGAAATCCGGAATGTCCTCGCCGCTGCGCTCGCGGAAGGCCCGCCGGGCATGCGGCCCGATATCCCCGTACACTCCACTACGCAGCCCGTTCCATTCGGGAAAATAAGGCTCCGCCACCTCGAACCCGTCGAACGGAATGTCGGTGACCAGCCGGGCAGCGGCTTTCTTTTTCCACTCTACATACTCCTGTGCAAAATGCGAAAGCCGCTGAAACCCGTCATTCGGTTCGCGCAGCAGTTCCATGCGCCATCCCTTCCACTCCGGCGGTAACTGTGACACGCCAAAGGAACCATTGCCAAGCACCATCGCCCATACCGCGATTCCCCTGCGTTGAAAGGCGGCAACGAGCGCCCCATCTACTTCATTTTCACGCACAACAAAATAATGAACGGTCTGGTAGCCTGCAAGGGCGATTTCATCGGCTATACTGTCCCGCGAACGGTTCGCATAATAGGGAAATAACGGATCTATTTGAATACTGGGGCCGCTCAGCGCCCACGGCTTTATTTTTCCGGTCAGTGCTATAGATTCTGTTGGTTGTGTCCCGTCATTTCTGTTATAGCTCAATTGAATCCACCTCCGTTACCCGTCTTCTTCGCTATATGCTCCTGCTGGTTCGCCTATGTTACCATACTTCGCAAATTCCGTGAAATGCAGACTTACAGACGGAAATGCAGCACATACTGCTTCACCATCAGCAATCAGAGGTATTGGAAAAACGAGTCAGGTTAGCTTATGAGCGGATAAGGAGGAATAGTCAATGGCAGAGCAGAGATTACAAGGAAAGATAGCGGTGGTCAGTGGTGGTGGTTCAGGCATCGGCAAGGCACCCGCGACTCGGTTTGCAGAGCAAGGTGCCAAAGTGGTTATGCTGGATCGCACGCCCAAGCACGCAGAGGAAACGAAAGCAGCCATTGAACAGATGCCTTCTCAGGACGGTGTTTTCTCCGTGCTATGATCTTCCCCAAGACGTTCAGCTCTGTGCACAGCCTTTTTGCGAAAGCGGGCATACAGCCTGCCTCCAGGGAGCACCTCGAACAGCAACATCATAAGAGAAAAGAATAACAGCGCAATGACCTCTTCTGCCAGAATATACAGCGGATACGGTCCCAAAACATCCAATATCGACGGTGTCGACGGCTTTCCGGCAAGAAACATATAGTTTGCTCCGAGTACATCATCTACGAGCCACACGATCAGTGCCAAACTATTGAGAAAAAGCATCGCTCCCCCAACGCCCTTCCACGTCGGTTTCAGCCCTTCGATCCACGTCATGTACAAGGCAGCCCATATAATAGCACTATGAGCCACAAAAAAATGAATAAAACGATAGTGCGGAAAAGCGTACGCCAAATTAGGTGTAAGTACCGCTTGAAGCGCTCCCCCAATTCCGGCAAAAAGGTTGATCGGATACAGCCAGCGACTGCGGAAAATCAGCATCACAATCGACAGCAGCAGCGTCACACTGCACAGCTCCAGCGGCAATGACGTCTGAGCATTCCAAATGTGCTGCGTCACATACCAAATATTCAGAGTCACCTCGGACAGAATAAGTATGGTAACCAGGAACCAGCGAATACACTCGCTTAACGGCCTATGCGACCGAATCAGGCCCCGAGTCAGCCAAAGCAGTAAAGCACTTAAAATAAGCCCTAGTACAGTCAGCACATGTGAGGAAGTAAAAGCCTCGAATTCTTCCGGCGCAGCGGCATCGAACCATGACCACGACTTGTCCATCGAAAGCCCCCTTTATCCTTTTACTCTTTCTCTGCATCCTATTTTATACCAAAAAAACAAATGTGTTATGATAAAAGATATCATATTCAAAGGAGACCCCTCATGCCCATTAATCGCCGTTTGATCACAGATCAGGATTTCACCGAGGCGTTGGAACGTCATCTTCGTGTCCGCATATTTCAGGATGACCAGTTGATTGGTTCGGGCGGAGTCATTATCCGTTTTGACGATCAAACCATAGTCGTGCAATCCAGTGTCAGTGATCTGGCCTACCATCCCAGAAAACAATGTGAGTTTTTCGAAATTAAAAAATAGCCGCTACACACCGGAGAACCATTTTGCTTCGTTTTCCGGTGTATAGCGGCTACATTTGCTTTTTCTGACACGTTACGTTCTACAGCTGCATTCCACGAGTTTTCATCATGAGCTTGTTCGTAAGCACTTTCAAGTCCTCGGAAGAAGACGAAATTTCCTGCATAATAGCCGTTTCCTCATGAGCGGCTGTATAAATCTTGTGCGCACCTTCCGAGAAGGCCCCTGACATTTGCTGAATACGATGGATCTGCTCGAAGGTTTGATCTACCCGATTCGTCTGCTCCGTCACAGCTTCTTCCATTAAACGAATACCTTCAACAAATTCACGCACAATCGAGTTCAAACGACTCAACGTCTGATCCACCGAGCTTGTCCGTTCCGCCTCAGTGCTGACCAGTGATGTTTGCTGGTGCATTAATTGTACCGTTTCTACAATTTGCGACTGCACACGGCTAACGATCGCATTGATTTGCTGTACCGATTCCGTACTTTGTGAAGCCAACGCGCGAATCTGGTGAGCAACTACGGCAAACCCGTTACCTTCTTCTCCTGCACGTGCGGCTTCAATGGAGGCGTTCAACGCCAGCAAATGAGTTTGTTCCGCGATATCCTTGACGGTGCTTGTAATCGCTTCAATTTGTGAAGCTTCCTTTTCCAGTCGTGCAATGACCTGCTGCGAACGACTATGCGAAGCAGTCAGCTCCCCCATTCCCTCCATCAGGGATGAAAATACCGTCTGCGTCAAATCGACCGAATGCTCCATATGACCTGACAGTTCCAGCATATGGCCCGATTTGCTGCGCATCATTTTAAAATCGCCCAACATTCGATCCGCTGTTTCAATAGATTGGACAGACGCATCCCTTTGCTGCTCTACGCCCTCCAAAATATCCTCCACCACCGAAGTCATGGACTCAATCTGTGTCGTAGCCTGTACAATAGCCAAACTAAGGTTTTCCGCATTTTGTGAAGTCGCTCTTGAGCTATACGATATCTCGTTAAACATATCCTTGATATTCAGCATCATGCGCCGGAATGCATCATAGAGCACCTTGATTTCGTCATCTGAACGACGATCCGGAATGACAACGGACAGATTCCCCGCCGAGGCTTCCTCAGCCGCCTTTGCCAATCTGACAATCGGCCGTGTGAGTAATTTTGAGATCAACCAGCCCAAAATGCCACTCCACAGGACACCCAATAAGAGAATGATCGAAGTGTACACCCATTCTTGTGCACCTTGAGCAAGCCAGTCCTTGAGTACAAAAATAAAAAAAGCGCTTGTTCCATAGGTTATTGCGGAAATTGCGACAAATGCAGTAACCATTTTCGTACCTAGTGACATCTTCATGTACTCTAGCCCACCCCAAAAAACTTAAATTTGATTCCATTTTACCATATAATTGCTACAATTCTAGTAGTATTTTTCACAGACAACCGTATTTATGAGCATAAAGATAGAGAGACTTTAGGCCCTTCACCTTAACAGCCCAAAATAACATGTAACAGGCATCAGCGTGCATCAAAAAGAGGGACGAACCGCACTGCTGCTTGCTTTACAGGCCATTCGTCATATTTTAAACCATTGATTTGCAGGCACTCAATCATTCCATCATTTGGAATTATTGTCATTTCCCTGTTCACCAGTTGTTTTTTTGACTGCTTCAATTGTGTCTATTTGGTGACTGTTTTTTTCCAGTACGGTAAACTCCCATGAGCCTATGGTCATACTCTCTCCCTGTCGGATATCAAAATGCTCTGAAAGCATCCAGCCGCCAATCGTATATACGTCCCCGGCCTCAATATCCGTCTCCAAACGCCGATTGACTTCATGAATGAGCGCTTGCGATTTGAGTATGTAACGATGATCGTCTGTTTTTGTAATGAGAGGGGTTAGCGCTGCAGGCGTTTCGGTATCAGTATAGGAAGGAATATCCCCTACTATCTCCTCCATAATATCCTCCAGTGTGACCAGTCCGGATGTGCCGCCATATTCGTCCACCAGCACCGCCACGGGAATACGTCGCTTTTGCATCTGAATCAGCAGGTCCCGGGCCTGAATGGTTTCAATCACCTGAAGCACCGGATGAATATAGGAAGCCATCGTGGTATTCCCTGTGCTGTGCCCTCGGGCCAAATCATGCAGCGCTTCCTTCACACGGATCATCCCGATAATACGATCCCGATCCCCGTTTTCCGCTACAGGCAGAAAATTATAGACCTTGTCCTCGATCAGCTCCATAAACTCTGCCACCGTTGCCAGATGAGAAATGGAGCGGATATGGATACGCGGTACCATAATCTCTTGCGCCGCACAGTCGTCAAAATCAAACACATTGTTCAGATAGCGGTATTCTGTCGGTGTAATTTCACCACTGCGGTATCCTTCGGATAATGCCAATCGTAGCTCTGCCTCACTGAGAGCCGCATCTTCCTCGGAAACCTTTTTCAGCCCGAAAAGTCCCGTAATGACACGCGAGGAACGGCTGAGTACCCAGTTCAGTGGATACGTCATTTTATAGAAGATCGTAATGGGACGGGCAAAAAACAAAGCCATCGGCTCCGCAATCTGTATAGCGAATGTTTTGGGAACCAGCTCCCCGATAACCACCTCAAAATACGTCAAAATTAGAAAAGCCAGCAAGAAGGATAATACTCCCGTGAGTCCAGCCGGAATATGCGTCAGCACAAACAGCGGATGCAATAGCTTTTCAACCGTAGACTCCCCGAGCCAGCCTAACGCCATCGAGGTTAACGTGGTCCCTAGCTGACAAGCGGATAAATACTCATCCAGACGGGACAAAATATTTTTGACAGCTTTGGCATTTTTGTTCCCTTCGGATGCAAGCTGATTGATACGGGATATCCGCACGCGAATAATGGAATACTCGGATGCAACGAAAAACGCAGTTAACGCAATCAGTAAAATGACCAGTATGATATTCACAGTTTCCACAGCCCTCTCTTGCCCCGCCATACGAAGCAAGAAGCACCCCCTTATGACGTTCATTTTTGGATGGACAGATCCTATAAGTCATTATGTCCATAATCGTGTATTACCCAAAAATGACAAGGAGTAGACTATGGTTGACCCTGTTAGCGAATCGCCAGCGGACTCTTTTGCACGATATCTATCCATTGATCCGCTATCAACTGGTGCCCAACCGCTGTGGGATGTACCCCGTCATGCAGCCAATAGGAGGCGTCCGCCTTGGTAGCGGCTTCGTTCAGCAGGCTTTGGAACGGCACAAATACGGCCCCAAATTCGTCAGCAAGCTGACGCACAAGACGCTGATAGCTCGTTATTTTTTCCTGCCAAATGTCCCATCGTGCCTCGGTAGCTCCTGTTTTCAAAATAAACGGCTCACACAGCACCAGCCCGGTATCGGGCAGCACTTCACACGTTTCCTCCAAAATGTGGCGATAGGCTCGTTCAAATCGGTCCGTCACCCCGGACGGCTCCTGCTCCACGATCCGCCAGGCATCGTTCACGCCGATCAGAATACTGAGCAGGTCCGGCTTCAGGCTAAACGTGTCCTCATTCCAGCGTGCATACAAATCCGAAACCCGATCCCCCGAAATCCCCCGGTTCACAAATTCTGGCTGCGTAGCAGTCAAACGGCTCCCCAATGCACCTGCGATCAGATACACATAGCTCTGACCCAGCCAATGGTTCGCGTCCTCATTCCGTCCTCTTCCTCCATCTGTTATGGAATCCCCCTGAAAAAGAATACGTACGTGCTCTGTACTCGTCATCTTCCTTATATCCCCCTTCGAATTTTCCAATAATATCCTTATCATACCTCGTATTCTCCAAATTAGAAAGCGGTTTCAATAAATAGAAGAATGTCAGATTTGCAACATAGTTATTGCTATAAACAAAAGAAAGACGCTCCTACATATGAATAGAGTGTCTTCCTTATAACGTAGTCAAATCTTACACCGCGCGGTGCTTGCATACCTCTCGAAAATTACAGCCGCCGCACGCTCTGCGGGAAGGCATCGGGGTGAAAAAGGACTCTGGTTTCGGTCTGTTATAGTAATCGTCATCAAGACAGGACTTCATTTCCTCGATATATCGCCCGACATTGGCAGCGACCTTGTCGATATCCTCCTGCGTGGGACGGTACACCTCATGTTCTCCCGTCATTAGATACTCCACACGCACCTCGATCTTCTCCAAGGGAAGCTGGTAATGCTCCTGCACATAGGAAGCGTACAAAAATAACTGGTCGGAGAAGTCGCCTTCCTTGCCTGTCTTCCAATCTACGATAACCATGTCTCCATTACCTCTACGGTAGAGCAAATCCATTTTGACATAGACCTTCGTCTCGTGAAGCAGCATCGTATCCCACTTCTCGATTTCAACAATTCGAGCCTCAGCCTGCTGCAACTCACGCCAAACGGCGGTACGGTACAGATTGTGTACCACCGCATACTGTCGCTCCTTAATGCGGGCAATTCGTTCCGACAGCACTTCGTCATCATAATAAATTTCAGCGAGCATGATGCGATTTTTGGGGTCTTGCAGCCATAGCTCACGTTGCAGCGATTCCTTGTAGCTGTCATTGAGCATGTTCTTCATCGCTGTCTCCAGGTACGCCGGACGTGGAACAGCACCTTTTTCCACCCAACCACGTATGACCGATTCACACATTTGATGTGTAATATTCCCAAATAAAATATATAAGTTGCTCAGCTGCTTGAGCCGATACAACGTAACCTGCTCTTCACTGCCCTGTGCAGGGTTCCAGCCGTTATGCGAGCCGTAATAATGGTAATAGTATTTGCGTAGGCATTCATCGAACGTTTGGGCCCTCGATTGTGAATAGGACCAGGACGGGTACATAGCCATGAATAGGCCCTCCTTCGTTAGAACTTCCATGCTCTATTATACCGCAAGCCTGGACTGCATCGTCCAAAAAGAATGAAGACTTTAACCCATAGGTTAAAGTCTTCATTGGTCTAGTATAGTCAATTCGCAATGACTCCTGAGATCCGTACAACTCTGGCTTCCTTTTCAATCCTTCGTTGTCGCATGAATCAAATCACTTACATTAACGGCACCCTGCTCACGGACATTGACAACGAGTACAGGAGTTCCCAGCATTCCGCTGATCCACGTCTTATAATCATCAACACGATCATTGGGAAGAATCGTCAAGATAACTCCAGCAAAGCCACCACCATGTACCCTGCATGCGCTGTCATCTATTGATTTCATATACATTTCCGTTAATGCAAGCGCAACCGATACGTCCTGTTCCCGGTCAACCCCACTTCTATATACGTTTTGAAGCCATTTCCATGAAGAATTACCGGACTCGGTGACAAGCCTCAAGAAATCAGAAAAACGTCCCTCCTCCAGCGACTTCACCTGTTCATCTACACGCTTATTTTCTTCAAAAAAATGCAACGCACGCAATACTGCACGATCTCCTGCTTTTTCCCTGACCATTTTGAGGTTGGCATACAGATCCTCTGGCGATAAGTCACGGCATACGGAAGCACCTAAGGACTGAGCCACTGCACGCATTTCGTTGGGTACCGCCGCGTAATCGTCCGTTAAATCCGCATGATCTCCGCCCGTATTTACGATAACCAGGGAATATCCATTCTGTTGAAAATCCCAGTGAACCGGATTGATGATCGGTTCCTTGGGGTTTACAAAATCAATGGCAACCAATCCCCCATATGCGCAAGCCATTTGGTCAAGCAGACCCGACGGCTTGTTCCAGTAGCGATTTTCCGCGTACTGGCCGATTTTGGACTTGGCGACAGCATCCAATGCTCCCTCATTATAAAAATGACTGATGATCGTGCATATCAGCATTTCAAACGAAGCGGAAGAGCTTAAGCCTGAAGCAGAGAACACATTGCTTGATATATAAGCCTGGAATCCTCCGATGCGATAGCCGTGTTCAAGCAGTCCAGCGGCAATACCACGGACCAACAGCATCGTACCGTCATCCTCCGGTCGTGGTGACAAGTCATTTAAATCAATGACGTATTTCGTTTGGTAGCCTTCGGAAAAGAACGTAATTACAGGCTCCTCCACTTTAGCAGCTACAGCGATGGTATCCAGTGTAATACTGCCTGCCAGCACCTTCCCGTGATTGTGGTCTGTATGATTCCCCCCAATTTCGCACCGCCCCGGAGCACTAAATAATTCAATGTCCCCGACACCAAAATGCTCCCGGTACGCCTGTAGAAGGGATTGATATCGCGTCGTTTGCTCTGCAACCTGCTGTTGACCATACATTCGGGCGAGTACATTTTGTCCCTCACTAGAATTCAATAGTTCCATATCTTTCATCGTATATCCCCCTATTGTAGGTGATTTCCACTGTGGCGCCTGACCGCAAATATATAATGGCGAAACAACACTATGATTATCTCAATTTTTTCTGTACAAAAGTAGGGTATTTTTTTAACCTGTAAGCGCTTATTTAAACCGCTTCTGTGAGAATGTTTCCTTACTTTACCCCGGATCGGACACGTAAGGATATGCAAAAAAAGAACCGACCCTTGAACGGGCCGGTTCCTGTGTCTATACCTGCATATTCCATGCACCAGCGGTGCAGTTGGACACAGATATGTGGAATGTCTTTTTAGTCACGTTTCAGGACATACTCACCATCACTGTTACGAGTTACTGTGGCACCAAGCGCTTCGGCAACCGATTTGAAAGGAACATACAGCGTACCATATTCATCTGCATATGGTGCTTGTGGCAGCGTTAATGTGCTTCCTTCCAGTACAGCCTGTTTGGAACCGCTTTTCAGCTGGATGGTCTTACCTGTAATATCATCCACAACTGTAATTTGCTTGGCTGCTGCATCCCATTTTAATTCGGAACCCAGTTCATACGTCAGCTCACGCAGTGGAATGAAGGCCGTACCTTTACGATTCACCAGCACATAATAATCATCATTAGGATCGAAAGTGGTTTCTACTTTTGTAATTTTCAAATCATTTTTTAAAATATTGTAGATCGGAGAGTTTGCTTCAAAATTGCGAAGTGTCGCTCCTGGCGTAAGTTCCGCTTGTTTATTCAGGTCGATAACACCATTGGAGATATCTACCTTGTCGGCTGTTACACTACCGTTTACGTTCCAGGATTGAACTTCCGTAACAATCGAGAAGGACTTCACTGGAAGACTATCTACTTCTGGCAAAGCAACCGTCAGGTCTGACAGTGATTTGCGAACATTTCCTTTTTCATCAAAATACATATCGGTTTTCAGAACCGTGTTGGAACTCAGAACCGTTTTGATTTCAGGAGATTGTGCATATAAAGTGCTTACGCCTGTATCATATTGAGCAACGGCCAGATCCAAATACTTTTTAACTTCGGTATAAGCCTCATTGACCAGTTTTTCCTTGTTCGTGTTCAGTTCGCTTGTGAATTGATCAGCACCATCAACATTCATGCTGGAAGCAATATTTTTAGTGAAATCAATTGCTTGCCCGATCAGTTCCTTCAAGCCAGCCTCGTCCTTCGCCAGATTGGTCAGGAACGGTTTCACCAATGTAACCAGCTCATCGCCACGAAGTTCAGCATGCAACCGAGTCAGCTTCACTTTGTCCTTCTCCCCATAAACTTCCTCGGTTACAGACGTTGCAGAGATGGTCGAAGGGTTAGGAGCATGCTTGAGTACAAGTGCTGCGGCTGTTTTCGTCAGATCTCTTACATCCTTGGAGTATACATAAGGATCAAATCCGGCAGGCAGACCACTCAAACTCTCCTGCGAGTTCAAAGATATGTAATAAGGTTTTTTGGCACCTTCCAGTTGAATAGCCACACCTTGGCGGTCCAAAGCAATTTCAAACGGCAAATTATATTTGTCGATGTGCAATGTACCCTTGGCGGAAGCGAGTTCCTCCGATTGTACCTTGGCCTCATCCACTGTTACGGAAATAGAATTGATTAAATCAACAATTTCCTGATCTCCTTGCGTAATACCTTCTTTTGGAGTCAATTTAAGAGAGATTTTCTCCGTTGTCTGCTGGGATTTCACATCAAGTGTTCCCAATAAATTTTTACTTACATCAAATCCGCCTACTGCCTGGCAACCTGTCAAAGCTACCATTAGCAGAATAAGAGGGACGGCGATCCATTTTTTTATATTCATATTAATCCCCTTTCAAAGATATAACCGTTATTTCTTCTATTATCTCAGTGTTAACACGCATTGTAAATGAGTAGATTGGAAAATAGAAGTAGTCATTTAGGATCATTTTTCGGCCTGTAGCATCCGGTGAGCCAGCAATGCCATCTCCAGACAACGACGTTTATCCGGGTCTGGCAGATTTCCTCCTATGATCTCGTTAATTTTGTCCAGCCGATTGTAGAGCGTTTGCCTGTGAATGTACAGGATTCCAGCAGTGTCTCGTTTGGAGCCATGGCATTGAAAATAGGCATCCAGCGTATCCAGAAGCTGCATATGGTGCTCACGATCATGCGCAAGCAGCCCGCCCAAATGGTCCTGCACAAACCCTTGTAAAAAGGGTGTGCGGGGTACGGCTTTCAACAATTGATAGATTCCGATACTGTCGTAAAAAAGTCGATCTCTCATGGCCGAAACGCTTCGCGCCACCTCAATAACCTGATAAGCCTCTTCAAAACTACGGCCTGCTTCGGTCATCCGGTACCTTACTTTGCCGAAACCTGCATGAATGCGCACCTTGTCAAGCTGCCCTGCGGCATAGTTCTGAATATATTGTACGGTATGGGCAAGCACTTTTTTCATTTGCGCCGCGGAACGCAGGGTCAATTCCTCCTTGGCGCAAAGAATGTAGCACTGGTTACCCTTCATCATGAGCAGGTTGTGCAGCGTCTCCTTTTTCAGCAAAGAACGGAGTAGTACCAATATATCCTGGTTAATGGACTCCTTGCGCACCTGACTGGCTTCCTTATCCTGATGCTCCACCTCAATAACGCCGGCCCAAAATAAATACTGTCCCTTGGACAGCAGACGCAGCCCCATCCGGGTCTGAGCCTGTTCCTCGCTGGGAAGCTGTCCGTTCAGCATATCCTGAATCAATTCATTCTGATTGCGTAACAATCGGTCTTCGAGGAACTGAGTTCTCAGCACCAGCGTAGCGGCTGCTTTGGCTGTGTAGTCAAGCAGTAGCGATAGTTCTTCTGTCGGCGTTTCGCCATGCAGCACCAGGCCTACAGCGGAAAACACCTGCCCGAAGCAGACAACCGGTTGAAACAAGACGGCGGTGGATTCATTAAGATGGAACAGCAAGTGACCCTCCCGGTCAGACGTCATGCTGGATTCCACCTCATTGGCATAAAAATTCGCAATGCGGTCAGCCACATCAGGCTGGATGGAAGGCACGAACCGATTGGTATCAATGGAAGACATGTAGATGACCTGTCGGGCGGCATAATCATGAAGTACTCGTAAAAGAGCACTCATATCCGTGCTGCGCAGCGTCTCCTGCTGAAGCTGGCGCGAGAAACGCTCCAGATCTTTCAGTAGTTCGTGGTGGCGGTTAATAAGCAGGGAATGAATATCTTGCGTGATTTCAACAAAGCGTACCGGCTGTTCAAATACGATGACCGGAAAATGATGACGTTCCGCCAGCTCCAGAATTTCCGGCGGAATCTCATGGATGCTCGTACCCAGCTCCACGCATAGTCCTGCGGCTTCGGAACGGATCAACTGCTCCATATACTCAGCGCGTTCCTCCTCCTCTCGGGTTAGCCACAGGCCGGTCGTCAAAATCAGGTCATGACGACTCACAAAGGGGGTTACGTTTGTGATTTCCAGCACATGGACCCAGCCGACCCGGTGACTCGTGCCCTGCTCCCCGGCCGCCAGCTTGGCCCGCCGGAATACCGGACGTTCCAGCACATCCGCAATGGTAAAGGTTTTTTTACCGTTCATCGGAATTCTCCTTATGTATATGTCTTAATGTCATTTTATATGACGCCTATTCATCAAAAAGTCGAGCCTTGAAGACAGATAATCCGACAAAATGTATGATGTCAAGGAGCTTTCCCACTTGTAAACTGTACCTAATCTAACATGAATTGCATTTATCAGCTTGAGTCCATTTAACTAATTGGCAGGCTGTATAACAAGGATCATGCAATTTTTGAATCCGTTTGGTGCAGCAAATAGCAACATTGCAGCACAGCTGCCCTAAAGAATAATTATTTGCCGCTGGATAACGATTATTTTCAGGAGAGGTGAACAAAATGAATATTGGAATTCCGAAAGAGATTAAAAACAATGAAAATCGTGTCTCCTTGACACCTGCCGGTGCAGCTCAGATGATCCAGCACGGACATCACGTGTTTGTGGAAAGTCATGCAGGGGTTGAAAGTGGCTTTACGGATGGAGATTATGCCACGGCGGGTGCAACGATTGTGCAGCACGCAGCTGATGTGTGGTCTCAGGCGGATCTGATTATCAAGGTGAAGGAGCCGTTATCCGCAGAATACGGATATTTTCGGCAAGGATTGATTTTGTTCACTTATCTCCATTTGGCTGCTGAGCCGGCACTGGCACGGGCTCTGATGGTCAACGGCGTAACTGCCATCTCTTATGAAACCATAGATGTCGGGGGAAGCCTTCCGTTGCTTACCCCGATGAGCGAGGTCGCAGGTCGAATGGCTGTGCAAATCGGGGCACAGCTGCTGGAAAAACCGAAGGGCGGCAAAGGCATCCTGCTGGCAGGCGTGCCGGGAGTCAAGCGCGGCAAAGTGACCATTATTGGCGGCGGGGTCGTCGGCACGAATGCTGCCAAGGTCGCTATCGGCCTCGGGGCAGATGTGACGCTGATCGACCTGAGCCTGCATCGGCTGCGCCAGCTGGACGATATTTTCGGCAACCAGCTTCATACGCTGGTGTCCACACCATCCAACATTGCCGAAGCCGTAGCGCAGAGCGATTTGCTGATCGGTGCTGTCCTGATCACTGGAGCCAAAGCTCCTCGTCTCGTAACGGAGGCTATGGTGCAGACGATGCAGCCCGGTTCTGTGATTGTGGATGTCGCTATCGACCAGGGTGGTATTGTCGGGACGATAGACCACATCACGACACATGATCAGCCAACCTATGTGAAGCATGGCGTCATTCACTATGCCGTGGCGAACATGCCGGGCGCAGTCCCGCAAACCTCGACGCTTGCTCTGACAAATGCGACGCTTCCCTTTGCCCTCCAGCTTGCGGATCAGGGCGTGCAGGAGGCTCTTCGCAGAAGCAAACCCCTGCTCAGCGGCACAAATGTCCTGAACGGTCATATCACCTACGAGGCGGTAGCCCGTGATCTGGGATATCCTTACGTTCCGGTAGATCAGGCGTGGCAGGCAAAAACCTTAAAATAGAGTCTGCGGTAGTTCAAAGAACCACACGTTCTTCCCCTCAGGGCATGAACTGTGTGGTTCTTTTTCTTCTAGCTGAATCCCTTGTTCTCGCTGCATATCAGACGATTTCTGCCGTCAGAAACGTCTGGAGACGGCGGTAAATATCTGTGATCTCTTCCAGCGACATGCGAACCAGTCCGCTGGACGAAGGGGCTACAAATTCATGCATCTCAGGGATCAGCGGTTCGGGCTGGAATCCCCAATCTGCTTTGGATTTTTTACTGTATTCGGTATATACACCTTTGCCGACAAAGCAGGCTACCTTGGGACGGTATTCCTTTAGCTTGGCATGTAGCTTCAGACGTCCTTCGGCGTATTCCTCGCGCGCAATATCCTCCACTCCCCTCGTGGGCCGGGAAACAATGTTCGTAAAACCGTAGCCAAGCTTGAGCAGCTCCCCATCCTCCGATGGATCGTACAAGCGAGGAGTCAAACCCGCTCCCTCCAGTATGCGCCAAAAGCGGTTGCGCGGGTTCGCATAATGATGCCCCACTTCGCCTGATTTCAAGCTGGGATTGAAGCCAATAAATACGACAGATAATCCGTAATCCAGATGATCATCTATCTCATGCAGCTCTGCCTTGGTTCCTGTTCCTTTTTCTCTCTCTGCCATGGCACACCCCTCCCTCGTCCGATTCAGAGGCACTTCACGGCCATCAGCCCATATGATTGCACTCTTCTTCTGTTGGCTCATGTCTTCTCCCTCCTTACTATATCTGCTAAGGACTTATCTGCTAAGGACTACATCTGCTCAGAAACCAGATGCCGCAGGCTTGTCAAAGACATGGCTCTGCGTCCAATGCTGTCCACCATCCGAGGTGGTATACATTACCGGAGCCTTCTCTGAATCCGAAAAAATAGCCCAGCCTTCCTTGGCATTGGCCATCCCGATTTGCTGGTTGCCATAGCCGTCAAAGCTTTGCTTGCCGTTGTTCCACGTCTTGCCTCCATCATTCGTCCAGCCAATGGTATTAGGCTTGTCGCACGGTGCGCAATAGCCGCCCATCAACGCGGTGCTGCTGTTTACTGCATAGAGCATACCCGGTGCCGTCCCTTCATTCTTGGGAACCTGATTGTCTTGCTGGCTAATGCCGGGAGCCGGACCTGCGCCAGCGGTGGCATTGGCCAACACAGCACGCCAGCTTTGGCCGCTATCGGCGGTATGCCAGAGCGAATATGAGGTCTGATTCATGCCCGTATCCCCGACCAGCTCAATCCATGCGTTTCCGCGTTCTACCGAACGAATGATTACACCGTTCAGAGGGGCCTCGGATTTCCGGGACAAAACGGTGGTCCACTTCTGGCCGCCATTCGTTGTGTGTAAGATACCGAACGAGCCCTCTTTGCTCTGCGTTACCGCCCAACCGTTTTGCTGATCATGATAGTATGGTTGTCCAACGGTGTGAGCAGGTACGGGAAGCGCGGACCAGGTTTGACCCCCGTCCTTCGTATATTGGTTTCCGCTGAATCCTTCCTTGGACGATACAAAGTGCAAAAAGCCCGCTTGTCCTTGCTTCGGCACCGTCCCGGTGCTTTCCCAGCGCTTGCCTCCATCCTGAGTCGCCAGCAGCGTTCCACTGTCTGCCATGACGGCCCATGCCTGCTGCCCATTCAAGGCAAAAATTTGCTGCACTGTCCCTTGACCCTGATATTGCACATCCCATGCCGCTCCGGCTGAACCGGATGTGCCTGTACCTGTCCGGGCAATCCAGCCCTTCCCGCCGATCCAGCCGGATTTAGCGTCGATCAGGCGCAGCGCGGTAACATCGTCCATGCGAACCTTCGCCGCATTCGCATCTGTGGACGCTTGTCCACCCGCCGCCGTGTCTGTACCGCCAGTTGTGGCATTTTTTCCGTCAGAAGCGGTCTGCTGTCCCTGTGCATCTACAGCGGCTCCCGAAGCACCCGGTTGCACGGAAGCGGAACCCTTTTGTCCATCCTGAACGGTTTGTCCGTTCTGCTCTTTCTGTCCGGTCTGTCCTGCTTGTGTTGTATCTGCTCCACAACCTGCTGTCATGATGGATACGGCGAGCAAAAGCGCCCATGCCGATAATTTTTTCTTCATTTTCGTTCATCCCCTTACTGTGTTAGTACAATGCTACACGGGTATGTAACAGCAGCAAGGTATAGCCTATGTATTACCCTGCTGTCTTCGTTTCACTCTTGACGGATGGAAACCCAAAATCGACCGTATGGAAAACCTTGTCTACGGATTTACAGGAACAAAACCGCCTTTTTCAATGATCCGTTTTCCTTCTTCGCTTTGCAGCCACTGGAGTAGCCGCTGAACCGAAGGGCTGGACTTCTCTCCTTCCCGTGTGACCACGAACAATTGGGCAGTGAACGGATACTGCTGCGAACGGATATGCTCCTTGTTTGGCACCACTCCGTCAATGGACAAAAATTTAACTTCTTGCCGCTTATGCATCACATTGGCAAAATAATAAAACGAATACCCGAGCGCATTGTGATCCTTGTTAAAATCAGCGACTGCATTAATCATACCACCCATGATGCCAATTGTGTGCTCCCGGGGCGGCTCGGCCATCTCATGGTCAGCCATCACTTTCTTTTGCATATACGTCTGACTTCCCGAATTTTCTTCCCGCTGATAGGCTACAATCGGCTGATCCTTGCCTCCCACTTCACTCCAATTATGAATGGAGCCTTCATAAATGCGACGAATCTGCTTTGAAGACAGATTATGAACCGGATTATCACTGTGAACGAGGAAAATAAACGCATCCCGCCCAATTGGAGTCAGCTTCAATTTCACTCCCCGATCTTTCGCAAGTTGCAGCTCCCCGTCGGACGGTCCGGCCACCAGAATGAGATCCGCCTTCTTGTCGATCAGATTTACATACGCCTGATGCGTTGTGTTAAATCTCAATTCGTGCGCCGCACGCGCTTTGCTCATTCCGGTCAGCTCATGCAGCATATCCTGTGCGAACGGAATCGCTGCTGTAGCCCCATCGACCACTGGAAAATCCCGTTCTGCAATCAACGGGCGATGAGGCAGCATTAGTGTAATGGTCAGCACAATGACGAGTGCGGCAGACATAGCGGCCACGACCCATTGCCATCTACGATCCACCTTTCCGTTCTTTCCTATCACCGCCGGATAACGGTCCACCCCAACCCCTACTACCATTCCGGCGATCGGCAGCAGTGCAGTCAGCAGAAACCAGATTTCACCATGCTGTGTGTACGGCTCCAATACCTCCAGCACAGGCTCAGCCCACGCGTGATAGATTGAAAACAATTGCCACGAACTCCCGCCCACCTCGGACGGTTGGCCGCCAGAGCCTTGTAACCCCACAATCCATAAACCCAGGCCGCTTAATAATGATAGCAGCCCGGTCAGCATGAGCGGAAGCTTGCGCAGACTGGAAATACGCGCACTCCAGGCACCGTAAGCTGCAAAAATCAGGCCGACGATCCAGGCGTACAAAATCATCATCACAATGACCGCAGTATCCGTCACACCTTCACGCCTCAGCAGAAGCTGTACATTAGATGCCACAGCCATACTCCAAAATACATTAAACATGACTGAAAACAATCCAAACATAAATGTACCGCCCAGCCACGACCAAAACCATGTTGGGCGCATGGAGGCGTCTTTTTCCGGTTCGGTTATAACTCCCTTTGGATCAGACATGTACATCCCCCTATATCATTTAAATGAATGAGCCTTTAAGCCACTGCTTTTTCATTGTACAATTATGGTAAAGATTAGTATACGAGGAGATGGTAAAAATGTCCTTATCCGATCACCGGGATAACACATCCGATATGGCCTTGCTCCGAAAAATGCATGATGACCTCTGGATATCCTTACAACATATTCCGGCCGAGGACGCTCTCAAGCTACTTCACAGTTTTTCAACACAAATCGAGATTTATCATGAAAAAAAGCATAAGGCCGCGGATTGGAAAAGCTATCTGAAAACTCCCTTGCCCTATATTGCCATCGCCGTCGGTATTTCACTGCCAACTGCCGCATGGCTTTTGATTTTGTTTTTACCATAAAGAAGGTATGCTAAAAAAAGGCCTTCCCTAGAGGAAGACCTTCTTGGTATTGAATTCAACAATTCTATATCGCTCTTGCTTGGATCAAAAAACGGTGCTGCTTCACGTCCCAATACCCATCACGTTGAATGTCCAGATGTAGACCATACAGCTGCTCTATATATCTCTCTGGTTGAAAATCAGCAATCTGCCATTCAATCGCCTTTAAGTAGTAGACAAGCGCTCCGATATCGTAAAACCGCTGTATCGGAAACTGTTCCCGCTGCTCCACGATTTCGAAGCCGTTGCTTTTCAGACCGGTAATCGCTTGAGAAAGGGACCAGTCCGCATATTCGCTATAAGGGGCTTCCAAACGGTCGTTAATGCCCACACAATCCAGGCCCCCCACCTGTTGGGTCAAAAACGTCCCGCCCGTATGCAAAATACGCCGCACTTCCGCTGGAGAAAATGCCTCATGCTTGTTCAGCACGAGATCGAACCCGTTATCATCCAATGGAAGTGAGTCGTCGTCATCTATAGCCATAACACGCACACCCAGCGGCTCCAATCGTTCCTTCGCAACAGGAATATTCGGTGCATATGCTTCTGTCGCGCATACGATCTCTGGAAAAGGACGCAGCCGTGACAAAAGTTCGCCTCCGCCTGTTCCCATATCCAGCATCGCCGTGGAAGAATGGATGAGCGTCATAGCCTTGCTGGCATAAGACCAGTCCAAAGGCTCGCTCGCTACGCGTCCTGTATCCAAGATGAATGAAAAATCCCATCCGGAAAAGGATTGCTTATAGTGATCCAACAACTGTATAAACTCACGATCTTCTGTATATCTCATATTGTACTGCTCCTTCCTGAATTGGGCTGACATCATTTACCGAACGCTATACTCTTTATGTTCTGCGTTCTATCTCTATATACCTCTACATCTGCCCAAATCAGGAGGAATTTCTTATCTGCCGTTCGGTGCCGTTTTAAGGAGCTGCTGGCAGAGCCTTCGCAAGCTCAGGTGTCATGTCTTTTGGAGTTAATAAATAATAGCCTGTGTGAGCATTTAAGCCATATAAAGGTTTGATTTTGATCTGTATCAGGTAAGTGCCCTTCTCCATATCCGGAGTATAGTTATAGGATCTGCGGTTTTCCAAAATAGCTTTCCAGAGCTTCATATCTTCAATGACGATTGCTTTATGCTTCTGTTGTATATCTCTGAATAAATTGACGTCGTCGATATACTGTCCAGATTGATAAGGTTTCATCTCCTGAGAAACAATTGGAACAGCACGCACAGAAAGTATATCCTTCGACGTGACAATTACCTTGTCGGCATATCCCTTCTGTTTCAGCCAACCTTCCAGTTTGTGAAAGGATAAACGCCAGTTAAATGCAACATTACGAGCCCATTCCGGCTCATATTTGGAGATAGAGGAAGCTTTATTCAGAATTTCGATATTCCCCAGCGGATAACTTCCAGACTGCATTTCGCTATAACTCATATCCAAAATTTCTTCTTTCAGCACAGCTTCAAATTCGCGAATTTCTTTCGGATCGGTCAGTATCACCCTCCGTTCCTCATCATCCCCTGATTTAATGCTGATCGTTTCGGCTGCACCATATAGCTTATCCAACGAGTATGCTACTGTTTTGTACGGCTCAGACACCATGACCTTTGCCAGCTCTGCCCGGAAAGGCTGCTCGGGAAATGTATAGCTTCGGGTCATAATTGAACCATCGTCAAGGTGATAGGCAATGGCTATCATTTGAAGAGGTTCATCTTTGGTCATGGACGTCTGTCCTGATGAATGGGCCCGCACGAGTTCACGCTGTAAATTCAGCACAGAAGCGATATAAGCTTTATCCTGCGAAAAATAAAGATCTTTTCGTGTAATGCCCCCATCCAAATACAAACTTGGTCCGGCATAAACTTGCTCCACCGAATGCGCGGCTGGAATCCGTTCCTCGTAGCCTATCCAACTTGAAGTCGGAATGTACATTGCCAGACCCAATACTGCACCGTATGCGACCAACTCCAACAAAGCACGAACACGTACGATTTGCCACGTCTTGCGGATTACCATCTCCACAACGATATAACCTAAAATAGCTCCGAGCACATAACCGAAGATCGACCAGTCTTTACCCTGCCCCCCTGGGCTATAAAAATATTCTCCTATCATCAGCATGACACATAACATGACTCCTGCCTTAAATAAGGGTTGGAGGAAGGTAAATGCCATTGCTTGCGTTGCCTTCTCTACCAGCCGTTTGCGATACAACACATAGCTCAAGATCACAAACAGCAGAGAAACACCAATATAAACAAGCAGTTCAATATATGAAAATGGAGTTTTTAGCAATTCCGTAAAGCGAATAAACGGCGATAAAGAATGCCAAATATTATTGTTACTACGTAACTCCATGCCATCACTATAACGAACTATTGTTCCACTGACCTGATAGTAACCGTACAAATGATGCCCCAGAAAGCGACTAATCATGGATGACAGAAAGAAAGGAAGCACCATCAAAATGTATACTACAGCAATTTGCAGCAGCGATTGCCCTACGCCAATACCTACAAGTACAGTAAAGGTGAAAAGAAAAATGCTAATGACCGAGACGACCAATGCCCATGATCCAACATCATTCATGTGAAAAATATAAGGCAGATCATTCGTCGCGTTAACCCAAGCCGTCACTCCTGCCGTGAGCCACACGGGTATGAGCAAGAGGATAAGACCACTGATCAAATGTGCCGTTAGCAGATGTTCCCTGCGTAATGGCAGACTGTGATACAAATCAGATGGCCCCTGCCGCTGAATAAAACGAGTCAACATCACACCTGTCAGCACGGGTACGGTCAATAAAATCATATTTTGCAAATCATTACCTGAGTTTGCACTATCGAACAAGCTTCTCAAAACCTCGTGCACCCGTTCGTCTCCGATGCTCATAAATAACGGCAGCGGCACTGTAAACAATAATCCCGCCAAGTACAACAGACCGATCCAGCCATGCTGTCTCAGGCTTTGGCGAATCACGCCGCCGCTACAGAAGAATCGGTTGGATGTCATAACCTGCGTCCTCCATTTCATAAATGAAAATTTCCTCCAGCGTCAACGGTAGCAAATCGAACACATGCGGCTCATACGCCTGAATCGTCTCTGTAATCCGCTCTCGTTCACCCCGGATAATAAGCAGCAGAACACTGCCTCTGCGCTCCTTATGTACAACCGAAAGTTGTTCGCAGACAACCTCCTCATGCGTGCTGTCACGAAAGGCAACCTGCACCTTATGCGTATCGGACTTGAGATCGTCGACCTCTTTTTCCAACAGCATACGTCCCTGATGCATAATGCCGACATGATCACACATGTCTTCAATCTCACGCAAATTATGGGATGAAATCACGACAGTCATCTCACGTGCGGCGGTTTCCTGGAACAGCAGATTTTTGATCATTCGTCGCATTACCGGGTCCAGTCCGTCAATCGGCTCATCCAAAATCAGCAGCTCAGGCATACAGCTCAAGGCAAGCAAAAAAGCGGCCTGACGCTTCATCCCCTTGGAAAAACGGTGAAGCTTACGCTTCGGGTCAAGCTTGAAAATGTCGGTAAGCTGTATGTAGCGTTCCTGACTCCAGCTCGGATAAATGGAACGGTAAAACAGGGCCATCTGGCGAATCGTCGTTTGCGGGAAAAAATAAGGGGTATCCGGCATAAACAGAATGCGCTGCTTGACTTCCGGCTGCTCATACACCGGCTGCCCACCGATTAGCACCTTGCCAGTATCCGGTCGGTAAATCCCGGCGATAATTTTGAGCAGTGTCGTTTTACCTGCTCCGTTGGAGCCCAAAAGTCCAAAAATAGAGCCTTTCTTCACCGTGAGGGCGAGCTGATCGACAGCCTTTTCTTCTGTAAATGTCTTTGTGACTTCCCTTAATTCAATCAAGGGACATCCCCCTTTCCTTCAATTGCGTAGCTTCCACGTATAAGACGTCCACTTCCTGCTGCGTAAAACCGAAATGGACAGCTTCGATCATCTGCTTCAACAGCGCCGCCCGAATCTCATCCCGCTTCATTTGCTGCGGCTGATGCTCGGCAGGGGTGACAAAGCTACCCTTGCCCTGGACGGAATAGATGTATCCTTCGCGTTCCAGCTCTCGATACGCCTTCTGAATCGTATTGGGATTCACCGTAAGCTGAGCGGATAAAACCCGTACAGAAGGCAATTGCTCATCCGGCTGAAGCGATCCGTATACGATCATTTCCTTTACCTTGTCTATTAGCTGTTCGTAGATCGGCTTACGACTGCGGATATCCAGCTCGAACATGGACTTCCTCCTTTCAAGACTTGATCAGATTCATCTGCATCCTTTCAACTGTTCTAACTGTACTATTATTAATAATACAGTTAGAACAGTTTGTCAATCATTTCTTTGGTTATTTATTACAGAATAGAGAAACGCCTTGCATACCATTCCACTTGGACATAAAAATAGCCGTGATGCGTTAAGCACCACGGCTGGCTATTTCTTTTAGCATTCCGTCGATTCGTAAGGCTCATCACGGCTTATATTCGCAAGTGCTTCCCCTTCCGGTAGCATAAGATCTAGCTGAAACCGGAACGTGGCTCCTCTGGCCTCGTCACTATCCACATCAATGGAGCCGCCCATCAGATTGACCAGGTTTTTGCAGATGGACAGCCCCAGACCTGTGCCTCCATATTTCCGGTTCAATGCCGGATGAAGCTGGGAAAAGGGCTGAAACAATAGATGCTGGCGATCTGAGGGAATACCGATGCCGGTATCGGTTACACTGAACTCAATCAAGCATTTCTTTTTACGGCTGCTGTAAGCCTTGCTCTCGGCAAAGATGTTTACACGCCCTCGCTCCGTAAATTTGATTGCATTGCTCACCAAATTCACCAGCACCTGCCGGATACGCACATGGTCACCGACAAGGACTCCCGGCAATTCCTGATCCACGTGCCACTCCAGCTCAATGTCTTTTTCCATAGCCTGCTTGAGAAATAGGTCCGCCACACTGCCCATCATATTCTCAAGTTCAAAAGGCTCGTGCAGCAACGCCATTTTTCCAGCCTCAATTTTGCTCAAATCCAGTATTTCATTCAATATCTGCATTAAAGCACTGCTGCTATTGGTAATAATATCGATATAACTTCGCTGTTCCTCATCCAGTTCAGTGTCTGCGAGCAACCCGGCCATCCCGATAATTCCGTTCATCGGTGTACGAAGCTCATGACTCATCACAGAAAGAAATTCTGACTTGGCCCGGTCGGCCCGCTCGGCTGATTCCTTGGCCCGGATGATTTCCTTCTCATTCGTCATATCCACAAAAACCATTACGGCCCCTTTACGCTCTCCATTATCCATCAGGGGACTGATCCGGTAAGAGACAAGGAAGCTGGACCCGTCTTTTTTCCAAAATACGGCTTCCTCAGCCTGATAAGAAGCGCCACTGCGGATCGCTTGAAGAATGGAGGGCTGCTCATCCGGATAATGTCTGCTAATCTCATCGAAATGGCGGATCATGTCCGTATATGTCCCGCTCAGTGGATTTTCCGATCCCACTCCAAACATTTCGACCGCCGCCGGATTCATAAAACGGACATGCCCCTCGGTGCTCAAGCCCACAATGCCTTCAGATACCGCGTTCAAAATGAGTGAATGCTCGTTGCTGAGCTTTTGGATTTGGGCGATGTAGCTTTTGAGCGGGGTGACATTTTCAACGATGCCATAGCAGCCGACAATTTGCTCATGCACAAAAATCGGGATATTGGTTACCTTGATAAACAGGCGCTCCCCATCCTTATGTATGAACTCTGATTCATAGGTTTGCGTTTCTCCCTGTTTGGCCAGCTCCATATGATGCCTAATCTTGTCCTGTTCCTCGGAAGGAGCCATCGCAAGAACTCCAGTCTCAAGCAGTTCCTTCCTTGTATAACCGGTAAGCTCCTCCAGACTGGGATTTACACTCAGGATTTGCCCCTCCATATTCATGGCGCATATGCCGAGCGGATTATGCTGGAACAGCGATTTATAACGGTTCTCGCTTTCACGAAGACGCTGCTCCATCTTTTGGTGCTCCGTGACATCCTGTATCATACCGACAACTTGAATCGGCTGCCCTCCGCGCTCGTCCATTTCCGCTTCCCAGGTCGAACGCAGCACTTTCTGTTCACCATTAGGCAATACAATCCGGTAAAAGGTTTCTTGATGAATCCCTTTTAAAATGACGTTCGTTATGATCTCGATCATTCGCTCTTTATCCTCTGGATGAATAGCATCCAGAAAAGAATCAATACTTGTCTCGACCGGCTTTACGCTAAAGCCGAAAATGCTGCGGAATTCCTTGGAGAAATGCAAAACGTCGTTAACCAAATCCCAGTCCCATGAGCCAAACATCGCCAGTCGCTGGGCTTTTGCAAGATTATCCTCACTCTTCTGGCGCTCCGTGATGTTGCGACCAATAGACAGAACCCGCTTGATCTGACCTTCCTCATCCCGAATAATGCGGTATGACACTTCCAGCCACAAATAATGTCCGTCCTTGTGACGCACACGCCGCTTCATAATACCTGTTTCCTGGAAGATTCCATGTACGCGCATATAATCGGCATCTTCTGCATGATAAAATTCGAGCCGTTTTTTGCCGAGCATTTCCTGCCTGGTGTAACCAAGAAGCTTCTCTACCGAAGGAGAAACATATTGAAGGTTGCCGTCCGGCGTGCTGAACGAGACCACATCCGGCGTATTTTCTGTAATCAGCATGTACAAGTCCTCATTGTCCGAGAGTACCTGCTGCATGTCTTTTTTCTCCGTGACGTCTATCGCGTAGGCAATCAGATACGTTTGACCCGTAGCCGGGTCATCAAATATCGTTAATTCCAGCGATAACCAGACGGATGTCCCCCGCTGATGTTTTAAACGAAGCTCTGCCTTGTACACTTGATCCGTAGCTTTCAGCCAGCCTGTATAGGCGTCCCGCAACGCTTGTCGATCTTTGTCTCCTTTATACAACAAATGATAATATCGGGTTTTCAGCAATTCCTCTTGCTTGTATCCGACCATGTGGCAAAGGGCGGGATTGACGTACAGACATTTTCCGTCCCTCGAAAAAATGGCGATCCCTGTCGGGGCATGATTGTACATGTGTTCCAGCAAAGGCAGACGTTGAGCAGCAGAAAACACAATAAATCTCCTCCTTTGTGGTTTATGAGGGCGCAGTCTAACATGCATGCACAAAGGATTGCCGATGCAGATCCACCGGCAATCCTTTGAATTATTTTTTATACCACCCGGCTCAGAAAATGACGCAAAAACCGCTCCGCATCCACCTCAAGTGCCACGTCAATACTTGTCTGCGAATGAGCTTGATCCTTGTCCGTTACTTCACGGGTACGACCAACCTCAGCGGAATTCCCCACCTCGACGGCAATGTGCATCGGGCGCGTCTCCACAAAGCTGGAATCAATCGCTAGCCCTACGGCCAACGGATCATGCAAAGCACAGCCCGCGATACCGGGTCTGAAATTACGATAGGCTTCCATATAAAAGTCCGTCATATCTGCCATAAACGTGCTCAACTCGGTCCCTTGCTCACGCCATTTGTCCACCTCATGCTGAGGAAGCAGCGTCTGCATAGTCACGTCCAGCCCAACCAGCGTAAGCGGGAAACCCGCTCCCAACACATTAGCTGCGGCTTCAGGATCGGCATATATATTCGCTTCAGCGGTCGGGGTTACGTTGCCTTTTACCGTGACTGCGCCGCCCATAATGATCAGACGGTCAAGCAATTGCGGCAGTTCGGGACAGCGATCCAGTGCAATCGCAAGGTTCGTCAGGGGTCCCACCGCAACAAGGGTAAGCTTGCCTTCATAGTGACGAGCCTGTCCGATGATAAAATCAGCAGCATCACCAGTTGCAGCCTGTCGGGAAGGCGAACCCTTCAACTGGTTGCCAATCCCGTCCTCGCCGTGGATATGCCGGGAATACGGCTTGAACAGCTCACGGGCATACGGCTTGCGAGCGCCGGACACGACCGGAGCCTCTACACCCAGCTTTTCCAGCAGGATCAGCGAGTTGCGTGTCGCCTCCTCCACCGAGATATTGCCAAAGGTGGTTGTAATACCGAGCAGCTCCAATTCCGGCGAATGGACAGCGTACGCAATGGCAAGTGCGTCGTCGATACCCGTATCTACATCTAAAATTAACTTTTTACTCATGATGACCTCCACAGTAGAACAAAGCATTCTTTTTTATTATACACAATTTGAATACTTATTCCCTTGGTCATGAGGTCTTTATCTGAAAACGATCAAAAAAAGCTACGGCAGTTAAGCCATAGCTTTTTCTTCGGGGCTCTTCCATTACTTAAGCGCACATCTTCTGTCCTGATCCTAAGGTTCGATTCCCCACACCTGCTTATCGTTATGGAACAACATTACTTTATTCCACTCTGTATAAGAGGTTTTGGTTGGATCGAAGGAGTAGTCATTGGATTCGTCCAGGCTAGACCAGTCGCTATTGTTGATGCGGATCTGAATATCACCTGTTTGCGCTCCAGCAGCAAGCGTGCCGGCAGCAGCATTGAAACCAATTTCAATATAGTTGTCTGTAATGGTACGCAGCACATTATCATTGCCTACTTGCGCATAGTCTACTGCAGATTGCAGCTCCTGGCTGCCATCTTTCGTGAAATAATACCGGACTTTCAGCTCACTCAGCTTCACGGGTGTTGTACCTTTATTTTTTAGATTTAAGAAGGGCTTGGCTGAGTTATTAGCTGGATCGGTGTCCCCGGCCCGATACATTACAACCAGATCACCCGCTGGTTCTGTAGGATCTGTAGGGTCCGTTGGATCTATCGGTGTACCTTTTGGTTCGGCGCTTACCGCAGTGGAATCCTTGCTTGTTCCTGTCGTATTCGTAGCACTTAAGACATAGAAATAAGTTGTTCCGTTGGTCAGTCCCTTATCCGTGTACTCTTTCTCAGTAACAAGAGGCGCAACGGTTGTAAAAGGACCTGCTTCGCTGGTTGCACGTTTTACCGTGTAGCTGTCGGCCCCAGTGGACGCATTCCAGGTCAGCTTCACTTCCGCATTACCCGCTGTCGCCTTTAAGCCCGCTGGTACTGCCGGAGCGGATGGTGTAGGAGTTGTTCCGCCACCGGATGAAGGGACAATCGCTGGATATGCATTTTGCACAAGCATAACAAACTGATCATGGAACCAAGCTCCTGAAATAGGTGCATTCGGTAAAGCATCTGTTAATGTGCCATCCTTGGTTGTATAGGTAGGATCGCAATATCGGTCAAAGCCTTTACCCTCATCGTTCGGAATGAGCGAGCTGGAACCATCGGAATCACCCGGAGGTTTCGCCCATACATAAGCATCGACATGGGAAGCTGGAGCTGTCTGCGGCGGCGTACCCATACCTGCTCCGCTGTTATTACACCAGTTACCACGATGCGAGCGTTTGTCTACGCGGCCTGAGTTCACATAGGAGTTAATATCACTGCCGACAGCGGCAGTCGGACGGTTAGGTCCTCCCCAGCCGTTACGACCCGTATCAATTAACATACCGAGTGAGCTCGGCCAGCCTGCACTCACAAAGTCTCTGTGCAATGCCTCTGCGAAATCAGATTCATCGAAATTAGGATTCCATTCGTAGTATTTGGAAGATTTGATCGGCTGTCCGCCGATATTCAGGTTTGGATCGGGCAGATTAGGCTCTGTCAGCGGGGAAGAATTGGCTGTATTCGTGATAAAGCCATCCACACTGGACAGTCCTTTGCTCGTATCTCTGAAAACATTCGTGAACAACGATACGGTTGCTGTGCGATTGTTATCCCAACCCAGCCAGCCGGAGTGACCGATATCTACATATTTGTAGACGTTAGGAATATCGTTCAACTTATTAATTGTATACTTGATGCCGGCTTCATAAATTCCTGTAGATTTGGCTTCCGCACATTTAGGGTCATTCAGATTGGTCACGAGGTTTGGCAAACTGTCTGGTTCAATGATCGCTACGATACGAATATCCTTATATTTGGGATTGGCAAAGATCGTAGCAATCTTGTCGATATAATCCTTTTTGTACGTTTCCAGCCCCGCTTGGGTCAGCGGCAGCTCACCGTTGGAAGCCAAGGCTTTACAATCCCGTCCGGGCAGATCATATACAATAAACTCTGCCGTAATTGGTGTGTTGCCTTTCTTTTGCGCCAATACTTGGTCCAAATGCGCTTCCAAGCCAAGCTTGCCTCCACCGCCGTTAATGGCAGGGGTGCGGTCAA
>NZ_ASRY01000344.1 GCF_000520815.1 Paenibacillus maysiensis
CTCTTCAAATTAACACCGCCAGGTGGCAAGAGGAATGTGGGTTTGGATAAAAAAGCAATTATTTATGCTGATAGCTAAAAAAGCTCTGCCGACCAATTAAGGTTAGCGGAGCTTTTTTTATTGTTCCTATTCGTTTAAGAACCTCCAACTTGGTCATAAAGTTGTATTCTCTGATTATGAGTATTCGATTGAACAGGTACAGTAACAATAAACAAAAAACTAGCTGCGACGATCAGCAGTACCATTTTTTTTAACATTGTCTAACCACACCTTTTCTAATAGTTTGAAATACTCTTCTCTGGTCTCAGGAAGCGCATATGCTTGGAAATGTGCAAAAAGCCCTGTACAGTTTATAAAATAAGTCTCATTTTTTAGTGTATGATAACTTACCATTGAATACATCAAGTATTTAAAGCCATCGTTATACATTCCTCGATACAAATAATAATAAGCTAATTCATATCCAAAGCGCGCAAACTGTTCTGGTATAACTTGCTTAGTATACATGTCAGATGATGGCTGTCCCTGTTGTACAAAAGAGTCAATAATCGTTCCAAAGCGTTTAAGTACGTGACTCACATCTAACTCATATCGGTTAGCAGCAAACATTACGTTCAACAGTTTAGTAACCATTTCTTTTTCAGTGGTATCTGACGATGCAGCAATGTATTCAACATAATCTGGTAGCACACTTATATCTCCTGACAGGAGTTTATTAACGTAAGTGTTACATTGCGCCCAATCTTTATACAGTTTGATCCAGTGTCGGGTATCCTCGTCCTTCTCTTTGACCCAATCTAAATTAGCGTAGGCGTATG
>NZ_ASRY01000345.1 GCF_000520815.1 Paenibacillus maysiensis
CCGGTTATATTACACAGAACTTTACTATAACTCTTAAAAAACATGGCCTACGTCGAATCCGATACCACGATCTTCGTCATAGTTACGCAAGCCTCTTACTCGCCAATGGGATTAGCATGAAAGAAATCCAAGAATGGTTGGGACACAGCAACTATTCTACTACAGCCAACATTTATTCTCACTTGGAATACAGTTCCAAAGTATCTTCAGCATCAACGATGAGCACTGTTCTGATCTTTTAATAAAAAAGATCGCATTGCCCTCAATATTTCATGAGAGTCATGCGATCTTCTCCTCGTTCTCTCCTTCGGAAAAAGGAGAGAACTGGAGGAAAGAACTCAATAAAAAGTTCTCTCCCAAGCTAGTTTTAAAACAAGGTTTTTTAACGAAAAACCCTTTTAAATCAAGGATGCCGAGGACCGGGATCGAACCGGTACGGTAGTCACCTACCGCAGGATTTTAAGTCATGAGTTTTTAATATACTGTAACGGCATACAGTTCCGAAATCCAGTATTATCAAGGCTTTTATATGTTCGTATATGTTCTCATTTGGACTGTATTCTATACAAAACACTACAGTTCGTCCCCAATTTGTCCCCAATAAAAAGAGCAGAAGGATTAATTCCTTACTGCTCTTTTTGCCTTCTAGTAAATGCAAAATCAACATCCGCCGATCATAGGTTTGCGGGTATTATCTTCTATTATATGTGTTGGTACTGCCCCACTGACAGTTTATTGTGAATCGTGATAACTATTCTGAAATTAAAAAGTGATACACAGATGAGGGGGACTCCGCCTCAACTTCTGCTGGCAATTCCATATCAAAAGCAATTGCCATGGATTTTACAAATATTTCGGCATTTTCCTTCTCAACATCCCATGGTATATCAATTTGATACTTTTTCATATATGCACTTCCTTCATATCATTCATTTTGTATATAAGGTCATGGTTTACTGCTAATATGTGCAATGTTATAATCGTTGAGAACATTTTTCAAAATCCTTAAGGAGATTGATTTAATTTGCGTGTCTCCCGTGGGAGATGCCGACTAAAAATCTTACTCAAAGAACGTCGTATGAAGCAAGTCGATCTTGCTAAACGAACAGGGTACAGCGAACAATTGATCTCAAATTGGGCCAACAATAGAGATAAAATGTCAGCTGATGTAATGTTCAATATTGCGTTTGCTCTTGACTGTAAGGTTGAAGAGCTATACGAACTTATCTATGAGTGAGCCTGTTTGTCGGCTCTCCCTCGGGGAAAACTATGGATTAGCCATAGTTATATCTCTTCCTTAAATTGCTTTCCCCCACGTCCTTTCGACTGGTTTACTACCACTTCCAACAACGGTTCAAACACTTCATTCATACCACTCCTCCCCCCCAAAAAAACAATAATCAGACTTTTCCTCTCTACTAAAATATTACCATAAGACACTTGCACAACATGTCGAAACTTGCCGCATCTTGTTTCATGAGTTACCCTAGTATGAAAAATCCTTGACAAATAAAAAAGGACCCTTATCAATACGTTAGGTCCTACTTGAACAAAAATTTAAAATGCTTCTCTTTGTTACCAGCCATGTGTGTAGTGAGAAAAGAATCTTTAAATCTAACAATTATGTCGAACGGTGTCTTTTCCGCATAATCTACCTCGTCAAGATTGACTAGAATGTTTTTATCGAATGACGCAAAATACGGGAAAATAGTCTTGAACGAATTGAGTGTTGTAGGTATAGTGTACCGTTTATCAGCCTGAGTAAAAGTGGGGAGTTCATAATTTTTCTTTATCTCACGAATTTCAATTAGCTCAATATCATTTATATTTAGAAGGAAAGACCCGATACTTCTATCTTTAGCATCTAATTCAATGCTAGGCAAAATCCTTTCATCCTTTGCGGCGGCACTTCCAAAAATCAGACTCCAGTCAAATGTTTCCCATTTATTGGTGGATATATTAACAGAAGAAGAGCCGTTTTTTAAAATTATCTCGGCTCCGGTTTGCGTCTCTTCTACAGAAGACACAGCTTGCGGGTTTATTATTACGTTGTTCTGTAGCTTTACGAATTTTGGAATGGCAATAACACATTCTCGCAAAGTTGTAGCCACAGTGAAAGCGCCTATTCTAGTGTAAATAACAGGAATTTTATAGTTCCTCTTTGGCTCCCATAGGGTTATATAAAGTATTTGATTCTCAGGAAAAGAAAACTTGTTCCCGATGTTTCCCTCTTCGTCAATCTCTATACCAAAAATTATTCTATTCATAATTTAGTCTTCACTTCTTCTTTTTCAGAACCGCCGGAATGAGTTTTGAGCCAATAAATGTTTTTCTGCTTTTGGCCGACTTATCAGCCCCTCTGCTTAGATCTTTGGATAGCGTTCTTGCCAATTTAGGATTCATTTATCTTCCGCCCTCCCTTCCAATGATTCCATAATGGTAGGATCGTTAAAGATTGTACAAAAAATGAGATGCTTATAACGGGCATAAGAAAAGCCAAACTAATTATAAAGAAAACCAAGGAATAAAACTTAACTTTCTTTAAGTTCGTCCCCTTATTTAATTCTTCAAAGTCATTTGGGGCATAACATAAAAAGATTAAAAATGTTACTACATTTATAAAAATGAATTGATTTTTATTTAAATCAATTAAAGGAATAACCGCAAATAAGACAGAAGACACCAGCGCACATAAAGTCAAGGACTTCATATGAAACCCGCCCGAAAACCTTCTAGCTACAGCAAAAGACAACATAGAAATAAGAGATTCTATAATGTGGCCTAATAACCAACCAAACAAAAAGGTCAGTAAACATACTGCTGCTATATTGATTCGATTATTAAGCTCATATTCCAGCACTTCAATGTCTCCGGGACCGTCAGGATCAGCCTTTTTTATTTCTCTGGCGATATAGTTCGACAGCCGTTCTAACATCCTCGTAATCCCCCCGATCTGAAAGTAAATACGAGACTCCAAAAGTGAAAACAGATAAGATTATACACATTAACGAGTTCATAGCATACAGTGCGATTACCATAAAAATTATAGTCGAAAAAGATAAAATCGAGCCAATCAACAACATTTTATTGGTTTTCGTGCTATAGTCTTCTCTCTGTATAAAATCGTGTGGCGGCTCTGCGATGAAAGAAAAACCTCCATTAAATATTCTGAGTGAAACCGCTACAAGGTAAGCGGTTATGATCGTTGATATTTGAATGAAGTAAACTGACATCCCGGTGTTTTCGTTGAGTACGTTATGACTTAGATTGAACACGATATTAAAAATATAATACAATACTAGCTGGATGGATACGTAGGCGGAAATGCCAGCGCCAGATATAAAAGCGCCAGTATGAACCTTTATGCCCATTGCCCATCGTAAAAATAAAAAGAAAAAAATGTATTGCATTGGCAAATCAAATTTTGGTATTTGAAGGACTACCCTAATAAAAAATGAGAAAATAGATATATAAATAGCAAATGTAATTATTCTATACTTATATCTAAACAATGGCATCCTGTACATTTTCAAAGCCAGAACTATAAATGCCAAAGCATCAAACACACCGAGAAAAATATACAAAAAAGCAGGTAACACAGAAACACCATCCTTCTATTTCTCCTGCTGTAATTGTATATTTTACCGGGATTCGTGGCAATGCAATAATCTAGTATTATGGTAATTTTTGACCACATGTTAGATATATTTTTCCTTTACAAAAAGAAACCTTTTGATAATACTGGAAGTATCTCATTTGGAAGGATGGACAACATGAAATACTTTAAACAAAGACTGAGTAAAGTAGATATACAGGCGCTCAGCAAGGAACAAGTAAAAGCAATCAGCGGGAGTATATATTTAAACGATCCTGAACAAGGAGATATTATCTACGATGTCCAAACAGACACCCTCCACACTGTTATATCTACTGAAGGTAAGGACGGTAGTTACGCTGTTGTCACTCCCAATGGAGAGTTAGATTGGAATGAATCATTCATACCATTGTTTACAGTTGGTCAATTGTTAGATGCTCTCTACCTTGAAGACTCTGTAGAAATTAAGAGTTCCCCAAGGGGCGGCTGGGTCGTCATTCTCGATGATAGTGTGTTCCAAACTAAAGATAACGATGCCCTGGTCAACATCCTGTTGGATGCCTTATTGCTAAAAGTTTCAAGAGAAAACGGATGCTGATTTTAATTAAACTCCCCGAATTATTCAGGGAGTTTTTTTATCCGATACTTACAATGCCGATATAATATCCTCCAGCTTAACCCAGCTAAAATCATCTTCTCCACGAGACAGCTTAACCTCTCGTCTCCCCGTGTTTATAGAAGTAACGACACCTGTCAATTCCTCATCATCAAACGGGCTGAACACGAGCAGCGTGACGGCTGTACGCGAGTTGTAGGAGTCTATTAGTACCTGTTCTATGAGTTGGACCTCCTGTTCGTCCAGTTCTGGCTTACCGCGCCGCTGCCGGTCTGTCATAAGTTTCAAATACGCCTCTTTATGCTCTGGCAATATAATTCTTGAGCTTTCCCACAGGCCATTGCCTTCAAGTTTCTTTCCCATGTATGTAGCCTCCTGTATTCTGATGTACAAATTATATAGCGAACATTTGTTCCTTTACAAGGGATATCTTTTCCAGCACATAAAAAAACCCCGGAGCAATCCGGGGTTTTAATATTTGACTATAGGCAACAAAGGCAATTACATTGCCTGTATAGTTTCAGTGTGGTAACATAAGAATATAAATAAGGGGAGTCGCTACACTCCCCCTGAACAACGATGTGCCTCACGGCGCGCATATATTACTGTGAAGACAGCAAAACCCACCGTAGGCTACCAACCATTAGCGGTGGGTTTTGCGCTTGTTACGTCTACGTCTGATCCATCGAAAAAGCTTGCGAGAACTAAACCAAAGGCTTAGTACCGTAGCAGTTACTTTCAAGAGCAGATAAAGCGTACCAAGTGCAGTCATGGCGTCAATCACCTCCTTTACAGAAGGCTGCGCCGTGACCCCACCCGTTGTCCAATCCAGATTATACCACAAGTCCATGTTAAGAGCTTATTATTTTATTCATTGGCTATGTTGAATTATGTTGTTGACATTTGATATTTATCATCATCCATTACTATATATAGCTTAAAATCGTCATGTTCGTATTAAATTAAGCAGAAATTTTTAGGGGTGAGCATTATATTTAAAACGATATCGTATTTAGAATCGGGGAGTGAAATACAACGTCGTTCCTATCATGTAATTAAGGAATTGAACATACTCAAAGATTTTGCTAAATATACACCTGTCTTATGCGGAACAATACCAATCTCCGTTGATATCGAGGGTTCTGACTTAGATATCATTATGGAGGTTCGTGAATTTGGAGTCTATAAGGATGAAATAGAGTCACTATATGGAGACCTCGACGGATTTGGATTAACAGAAGTAACTGTGAAAGGCATACCGACAGTGATATCGAACTTTCGGTACGGCGGGTTTGACTTAGAGTTATTCGCACAGCCCGTAGCAGTTGAAAAACAAAATGCCTATCGGCATATGATTATAGAACACCACTTATTGTTAACAAATCTACATGTAAGACAGGAGATTATACGCCTCAAGGATAGAGGATTAAAAACAGAGCCTGCTTTTGCCCAAGTGTTTGAATTAGTTGGTGACCCCTACGACGAACTTCTTATTCTCGGAACAAAATTAGGAATAATATAATAACGCTAAAAAGAAATACAAATCTTCTTAATTAAAAAGCTCTGCCGACCAATTAAGGTTAGCAGAGCTTTTTGATTTATTTAGAGTATTCACTTACTTCAAATGTCAGGATACGATCATACAGCATGTAGTCCTTACGGCTGGGTAA
>NZ_ASRY01000346.1 GCF_000520815.1 Paenibacillus maysiensis
CCGAAAACTGCACGCTTTACACAACCGTTACCGGAATCGACAACTCTGCCAAATGACTGCGAATGGGGTCCGACAACCGCGAATCCGTAATAATCTCGGACACCTGCGACAGGTTCACGACATGCGTAAACGCCTGCTGCCCAAATTTGCTCGCATCTGCCAGTAAAATCACGCGGTCTGCAATGCTGACCATTTTCTGCTTCAAACGGGCTTGCAGCTCATTCGATTCACTAATGCCCCGATCCAGATGCACTCCCTGACTAGAGAAAAACAGTTTATCCACATAATAGGATTCCAACGAGCGCTCTGCGAGCGGGCCTACAAACGACAGCGAGCGTTGAAGCAACTGCCCCCCCGTCGAAATGACCTCGATTTTTTCCTTACCTGCCAGCTCTGTTGCTACACGGATCGAATTCGTCAATATCGTCAGCGGAATATCCGGCAAAATCGACGCCATATACCAGGCCGTTGTGCTGGCGTCCAGCAAAATACGATCATGCGGCTGAATCTGCTTGACCGCTTCCTCGGCAATCCGGCGCTTTTCCTCTGCGTTCATAATTTCCCGTACCGCATACGGCGTTTCGGGCTGCTCGTTTTTGACGCTAACCGCTCCACCATGTGAACGGCGCAACCGTCCCGCCTGCTCCAGACGGTCCAGATCGCGGCGGATCGTTTCCTCCGTTACTTTGCACAGCTCACTCAACTCCGACACACGTATGCTTCCTTTTTCATTGACGAGCTGTACGATCATCTCATATCTTTCTGCGACCAGCATGGCAATCTCACTCCACATCTTTAATGTACAAAAAGTCCCGCCACCCGCCGGAATCGTCCGTAGGCATCCTCCCACGCTTCCGACTCAGCAGGTTCATACACCTCTACGGAAATAGAATCCGCGATGACCCGGCGTGCTTCCCATATATCGGCGAACTTTCCCTGTGCCATCCATTGTACCGCAAGATTGCCGATTGCGCTTGCTTCTGCGGGTCCAGCCCACACGGGTTTTTGAATCGAGTTGGCCGTCCATTGGCACAACAGCCGATTTTGAATCCCCCCGCCGACCATATGCAACCCGTTAAATCGTTGCCCTGACACCCGTTCCGTAAGCTCCAAAACGTAACGGTACTTCAACGCCAGACTTTCCAAAATACAGCGTGTAACCTCTCCCGGTGTCTCCGGCAATGGCTGCCCGGTATTACGGCAATATTGGCGTATGCGTGTTTTCATATCCCCGGCATGCAGAAACAGCTCATCGTCCGGGTCGATCAATGAAGCGAACGCCGGAGCCTGCTCCGCCATGTGTACCAGCTCAGGAAAGGAATAAGAGGTTCCTTGACGCTCCCACTCTCTGCGTGCCTCCTGTAAAATCCACAAGCCCATAATATTTTTAAGCAGCCTGTAGGTCCGGCCTACCCCGCCTTCGTTCGTAAAATTAAATCTCAGCGTATCGTCGTTGATCACGGGCTGCGGGGTTTCCGTTCCCATCAGGGACCACGTTCCGCAGCTTAAATATGCAAATGACCGCTCCAACGCAGGCACGGCAGCCACAGCCGATCCCGTATCATGTTCCGCGACCGCAATGACAGGAATCGCTTCGATGCCCAGATCGGTCATGACCGAAGAACGGATCGTACCTGCGGCACTTCCCGGCTCCAGTACCTTTCCAAACCAGGAACGGGGAATGCTGATACCAGACAAAAGCTCATCATCCCAGTCTTGCTGCAACGGATTATATAACTGCGTGCTGGTCGCATTGGAAAACTCATTAACCATTTCACCCGTCAGAAAATACCGCAGCAGATCGGGAATCATCAAGAAATGCTCTGCCTGCTCCAGCAACGGCGATTTCATCTTTCGCATAGCAGCCAACTGATACATCGTATTAAATGTCAAAAACTGAATCCCTGTGCGCTGAAAAATAAACTCCTTGCCTAGTCCTTCCTGAATTTCCTCCATCACCCCGTGGGTATGCCAATCCCGATAATGATAAGGGTTACCCAGCAATTCTCCGGTTTCCCCAATCAGTCCAAAATCGACCGCCCAGGAATCAATCGCCAGGCTGGACGGGTTCACTCCCATGTGCTTGGCTTTGAGCAGTCCTTGCTGAACCTCGTGATACAGACGCAACATATCCCAGTGCAGACGTTCCCCGACCTTGACCGGATCATTCGAAAATCGATGGATTTCCTCCACCTCTATACGTGAATCCGTCAATCGTCCGAGCAGAACTCTGCCGCTGCTTGCCCCCAAATCATATGCGAGGATGCTCACCAGCTAGCACCACCCTTGCCTCTTTGCAAAATCTGCGTGCCATAATCAGACGCTAAATAGGCTTTCATCGGATCAGCGGGTAGCCCTTGCTCCTCACGTATTGCCTTGAGCAATGGTGCAACGTCGAACTCAAACGCCTTGCGCACGGCATCCTCCGCACCCAGCACATCCTGACGATTCGCTGCTTCTTCCACCTCTGCATGATTGATCAGCAACGCCTTCGCATATTGAGTCTGCACATTCAGCACCGAGCGAATCATCGCCGGGATTTTTGGCTCAATATTGTGTGACTGGTCTATCAAATAAGCAATTTTGTCCACCGTATGCCGAATATCCGCATCTACATCCTGAGCCGCATTTAAAATTTGATAAAAAATCAAGAACAGCTCGTACGGATTCGCGGAGCCCACGATCAGATCATCATCCGCATATTTGTAGCTGTTAAAATGAAAACCGCCCAGACGCTTCTCATCAACTAGAAACGCAACAATATGCTCCACATTGGCTCCCGGCAGATGATGCCCTGTATCCACCAGCACCTGTGCCTGCGGTCCCAGCTTGGTCGCGTAATTGTACGCCATGCCCCAGTCGGCAATATCCGTATGATAAAAGGCTGGCTCGAACGCCTTGTATTCAATCAGCATGCGCATATCAGGCGTGAGCGCCTTATACATTTCGCTGAGTGCTTCCAGCATCCAATTTTTCCGCTTACGGATGTCTCCCTGACCGGGATAATTCGTTCCGTCTGCAAACCACAGGCTAAAATCGTTGGAACCTGTTTCCTTCGCAATATCCACGCATTCCAGCAGGTGGTTTGTTGCCTTGCGGCGGATTGCCGGGTCTACATTGGTGACGCTGCCGAGCATGTAATCTTCATCCTGAAACAGATTCGGATTAACCGCCCCAAGACTTAGCCCTAGGCTTTCGGCATGACTGCGAAGCTTGCCGTAATTGTCTACTTTATCCCAGGGTATGTGAATGGCAACGGATGGACATAAGCCTGTCACGGCATGAACCTGTGCTGCATCCTCCAGCTTTTCGAACGGATCACGCGGCACGCCTGTTTTTTGAAAGACTTTGAAACGTGTACCTGAGTCGCCATAGCCCCAGGAAGGCGTTTCTATGCTAAGCGCTTTCAGCTTTGTTTTTACTTGCTCCAGGTCAATACCTCGTTGTTGCTGCTGTTCCTCGAATAAGGCGTACGCTTTGTCACTCATCGTGGTTCCTCCTTGGAAAGTGAAGTGAGTTATGGGGAGGCGCTTCGCGTGCGGATTGTTCTTCCGATCGCTGTTGCAACGGGATTTTTTCATTTTATAACACATGATAAGGTTAAAATCCCGTTGCAAAGGCGAACACTTCGTTTCTTCAGAACAATTCCGCCCGCTCCGCTGCCAACCGCCATAAAGTCACTTCTCTTTTTAAGTTTTGGGTGTGCATTTTCGGAAAAATACAAAATACGAAACGTAAATAAGTTATTATTACTTATTTACATTTTTAATACTCTCCCATTTTCTAGCGTGTAAAGGCTGCGGGGACGCCACCGTCGATGGTGAGCATACAGCCTGTCGTTTTCTCCGCCTTGGATGAGGCGAAAAAGGCAATCCCCTCGGCGATATCCTGCGGGTAAATGTTTACCAGTAGCGTCGTCCGCTTGCGGTAGTGTTCTTCCAGTTGGTCTGGCTCGATGCCGTAGGCGGCGGCGCGTTCGTTGCGCCAGTTGGAGTTCCAGATGGCGGAGCCTTGCAGAATCGCGTCCGGCAAAATCGTGTTTACCCGAATGCCGTATTCACCACCTTCTGCGGCAATACAACGGGCGAGGTGCGCTTCCAGCGCCTTGACCGAGCTGTAGGCCGTTACATTTTTACCCGCATAGACCGAATTTTTCGAGCCAACGAACACCATGCTGCCGCCAAGTGTCTGCTCCTTCATGAGCTTGAACGCTTCCCGTGCCACCAAAAAATAACCTGTGCCCAGCACATTTACATTCAAATTCCATTCCTTTAATGATGTTTCATCGAATGGACTGGAGGTAGCCAGCCCCGCATTGTTGACGATGATATCTACACCACCATAGGTCAATGCCGTTTCGGCATAGGCAGCTTGAATCTGTTCCTCCTGCGTCACATCCATTTTGACTGCAATAGCACGGTTTTCTCCGTAGTGGTCATTCAGCTCGGCGGCCACCTTTTGCGCGCCTTCCAAATTCAGGTCGGCCAGCACGACGTGTGCCCCTTCATTCACCAGACGGCGTGCGGTTGCACTGCCGATTCCGCCTGCACCGCCTGTAATGAGCGCGATTTTGCGTGAAAATTCCGCTTCTGCCGGAGCAAGTGACAGCTTATACAACTCCAAGGGCCAATATTCCACGTTATACGATTCATTTTCACTAAGCGAAACAAACTGTCCTAACGCCGTCGCACCCCGCATCACCGCGATAGCGCGATGATACAAAGCGCCACTCACCTGCGCATTACTCCAGCTTTTGCCTGTGTTAATCATACCGATGCCCGGGATTAAAATCACACGCGGCGCGGCCTCAAACATAACGTCTCCCTCATGCCGATTGCGTTCAAAATAAGCTTGGTACTGCTCCTTATAGGCTGCGATACCCTCTACAAGCTTTATTTTTAAACCCTCAACATCCTTCACGTCCGGTGTCCAATCTACAAAAAACGGCACAACCTTGGTATGAACCAGATGATCCGGGCACGCTGCCCCGACCTGTGACAATACAGCAGAATCCTGACCATTTACAAACTCCAGCACGTCCTCTGCATCATCAAAGGTAAGGATCATTTTCTTCTCATCACTGACCGCTCCCCGAACGGATGGCATGACGCTAGACGCAATACTGCGGCGTTCCTCAGGAGTAAGCGCTTTATATTTTACGCCTCCAAACGACTGTTTTTCCTCTTGACGAGCTTTAATATAGCTTTCTGCTGCTTGAATAATTTCGATGGTTTTCGCATAGGCTGCCTCGGAAGTTTCTCCCCATGTAACCAGACCGTGCTTTTCCATCAATACCAATTCTGCTTGCGGATGATCGAGTACACCTTGGGCAATCATCTTGGATAGCTTAAAGCCAGGACGAATATAAGGTACCCATACAAAACGGTCACCGAAAATCTCTTTCGCAATGTCCTTGCCGTTATGCGCACAGCACAAGCTGATAATGGCGTCCGGGTGGGTATGATCCACATGTCTAAAAGGTAAAAAAGCGTGCAATAGTGTCTCAATCGAAGCACGCGGATGCTTGGCATCTATCATACAATTCGCCAGATACGCGACCATATCCTCGTCAGACATATCTTCTCTTTCGAACAAGGGACGGATATCCTCCATACGAAGCCCTGTAAAGTTATGCGCTTTCATCGTAGCTAGATCGGAACCGCTGCCCTTGACGTACATTACTTCTACTTCACGCCCGCGAAAATCCTGTATCGTCGTTTTGGCCGAAGTATTGCCGCCTCCCCAGTTACACACGCTCCTGTCTGTGCCGATAAGGTTAGAGCGATATACGAGCTGTTCCAGCGTGTTTTTTTGCTCAGATGCTTGTGAAGAATTCCACAGACTTTGTACCATAGGAAAAAGACCTCCAAGTTCAGTTTTAGTTTTGAATTACTTTATTACAGTGGTTATTCTTGGTTTATGGAGACTATAACACTTTTGTTTTCATTTGAAAATAATAAATACAAAAATAATCAAAAATAAATTTTAATTTTGAATAACCTGCAAGACGGATACATCGATCTGTGGGGCTACAGGTACTTGCGGTCAGTGCGCTGGTGTATAAGCTTTAAAATGCAATAAGACCGTGCCAGAATCGGGTTGTGAGAACCTTTTTCGGCACGGCCTTTTGGTAGGTAATTCACTTCATTGCCACGCATATTGCTACGAATCGAATACGCTCTGTTCCAAAGGAAGAAGACTCAGGGAATATCAAGTCGTTTTTTAACGACTGCTGGTACACCTGCAGCCATAGTAAATTCGGGTATATCGTCTTTGACAAATGCTCCGCCGCCAATTATAGACCAACAACCGATGTGACGTTTCTCCCGTACCGAGGCTCCAATGCCGATATAGGCTCCCTCATCTATAGTTACATTTCCTGCCAGATTCACACCGGGAGATATGGTTACATAATCTCCAATAGCCGCATCATGACTGACGCTAACACTCCGATTGATAATCACATGATGTCCGATCTTAATATTGTCCGACAGGACAGCCCCCTCAAAGATCATGCTTCCCTCTCCAATGGTATTTCTTCGAGACAGGCGAACATGGGGGTGTATTAGCGGGGCTGATATACGAAATCCTGATCGAATGGTATCATAAGCAAATCGCTTCTTCAATGCCGGGTCCCCCACTCCAGCGCATAGGAGCTCTACCTCATGTTTTAACAATTCTATATCAGCCAACGTCCCCAGTACAGGAACGCCATCTACCACCTGACCTTTCGTCTCAGGCCGTTCGTCTAAAAAGCCTGCCACTTGAATTTCCAGCTCTTCACATAACCAATTAATCTCCCTGGCATGTCCTCCCGAGCCCCAAATGACAATTTTTCTCATCTCGTTTTTTCTCTTCCTACGCTCCCGAGCACTTTTACAATTCTTTGAACGATTGTCTCGTCCAACTCTTCCCACAAGGGCAGGCTGACAATATGTTTTGCAATATACTCGGTAACATCAAGCGTAGAATGGGGATAGCTTCGGAACTGCTTCTGCTGATGGCATGCTGGAGAAAAGTAGGTTCTGGCTTCTATGGAATTAGAGGCTAATAATTCAACAACTTCTTGATTGCTGTGGGAGCCTGGACTAAGGATGGATATAAATTGGTGAACCACTGATCCTTGCAGTTTTTGTATAGACCATCCTCGTTCTAATAAGCCTGCTTGGCGCAGTTCTTGAAGATAATATTGGTAGATTGTCTTTCTATTCCCCCGTACAGCCTTGAATTGATCGAGAGTGGCTAAAGCGATAGCAGCGGTATACTCGGATATCTTACTGTTAAGACCTTGGATGACAGACTCCCTGCTGCTGGAGAAGCCAAAATTCCCCGCCTGACGAATCCGCTTAATGAGATCCTGGTCCATACTATATACTAGGCCACCCTCTCCAATACCGAAGGATTTGGTGGCATGAAAGCTGAACACTACGGCTCCTCCGAAGCCTTTTCCGAAATGTGTGGCTTCCTCCGGAGTTATAGTTCCAAAACTGGCAGCAGCATCGATGACTACCGGAATTCCTTGCTCCAGTAGCTTATTGTATACGGATAAATCAATGGCTGTACCGAAAGTGGCATAAGGAACGATTACCGCAATCTCATCCCCAAGCAGCTTGACTGTCTGCTCTAACTGCTCCCTGTTCATTTGCCAATTCTCCGGTTCAATGTCTAGGAAGTAGGGTTCAAGCCCGCACCACTCAGCAGCAAGTGGAGTGGCAGCAAAAGTAAAGCTTGGCATAACCGCATATTTGCCCTGGGGTCGCTTACTTTGAGAAATCGCCAAAATCAACCCGATGGTAGCGTTATGAACGGTCACTGCTGAACCGGTTCCATCAAACATTTGATTAATGACTTGCTTTTCAAAACGTTTATTTAGGGGACCATAATTGGAGTAAATCCGAGTCTCTTCTATTTTCTCGAAATTAGCAATAAATCGTTCCTTTTTTACTAAATTAGGCCGTAAGAAGGGAATTTCAAACATGATCCAACCTCCTTCGCACATGGGATGAGTAAAGCCAGAATGTTCAGTCTAACGTGGTTAATATCGTTTCAATTCGCTCGACATCTGAAATAAATTGTGGGAGACCCTTTATACGTTCATGATAAGAATGAAGAGCCGTTTTAAACAAATCGGTAGTATCCAAAAATCCGTCATCTCTTGAGGCAATCATAATATCCAACCATTCCGTGAACGCCTTTGGACCAAGTGTTTGATTATTTTGATTAGGATGTATTCGAAAATAGCTTAGCTCTTCAGAAATATAAACGGCTTTTCCTTTGGATAGTAAAGTCAACCAAGAAGCTAAATCATTAAGAAGAGAATACTGTTTTCCTTTATATACTCCAAACCGTTCGATAAGATCTGTTTTTTTAAATAACACTGTCGTAGGTTCACCAATCACATTTAAACACCGGGTTAATGCAACGTTTGCCAACATTCTTCCGTCCATGATTCTAGTTTCATCGTATAGCCTTTTCGTTGCATAGTTCGCTGGGATAAAAGCCCCTGATTCATTCATGGTTTGTCGATAACTGGTAACGAGTGTGATGTTTTCGAAATTCCGAAAAAAATGGATCATCTTTGCTATTTTTTCTTTATGAAACATGTCGTCATCCATCAAGTAATTGATGTATTCCCCTGATGCTAAGTCAAAACATTTGTGCCAATTTTCAAGAAAAAGATTCTTCTCATTTTTATGATATTGAATTTGGGGAAACGAATCTAAAAAAGGTTCAAGCATCTCTTGTACTTCAGGAGTTGTACTGTCATCACAGATAATGATTTCGATATTCGGGTAAGTTTGTTCCAATGCACTTTCGAGGGCGATTTTTAGTGTATGAGGTCGGTTATATGCAGGAATAACTATACTTACTAATGGATGTTCCAAGTTCCTCCACCTTTCTTTTGCGCTTCTTCTTGAAGTACTAATGAAGGTGCCTCAAGATATACACCTAAAAAGTCTGATGTATTCATTGGTTTCAACGTGGGTAACCTTTTGCTCACATACACATACATATATATTACTGGAAAATAAAATGATGATTAAAAAATGGAACGGTTTAACCAAAAATCCCGTCTGAATCGACACTTCGCTCTCGTCGGTGTTCGAAACCCGTAAAGGAGAATGATCATGCCACTGGATTTCACTCCACTATTGACAGCTCATATATTTGTATCAAAAAAGATTTTCAAGGAAGATTTAAAGGAATTAATAGAGAAGTTAGAAGAAAATCACATCACAGTGACTTTGTATCAGCCTGATGATCCAATAATAGAAAACAGCGTTCACAAACCGCGAGTCTACGTTTCATTGGGAGAAGAGTGGGGAGAATTTACAACACTAAAATTAATGCCTTTTCACGAAAAAAAACGCTGGTTACACTTCCAATCACCAGACGAAATTCAACCCATACATTTATTTTTCTGCTGGCTCAAAGCAACAGATCCTCTCCCGGAGAATAGGACAATTCCTTCAACTCAATTTTCTTCAGACACTCCTTTAGTATCCGTATTTACTGCCAGTTACAGGTCAAAAGAAAAAATTCAGCGACCTTATCAATCCTTGTTGAAGCAGACTTATCAAAATTGGGAATGGGTAATTGTGGATGACTCCGATGATGAAGATGAGACATATAAGCAATATTTACTCCCTTTAGAGGATCACCGTGTGCGGAGATATCGCCAAGACTCCCGCAATGGCTATATAGGGGCCATCAAAAGATACGCAGCAGGCCTATGTACAGGAGAAATTTTGGTAGAAGTCGATCATGATGATGAGCTAACTCCTGACTGCCTAGAGAAAATCGTTAAGGCATTTCAACAAAACCCTGAATGTGGCTTTGTATATGGGGATTGTACTGAGGTGTATGTGGGGAGCAATCATGCTCATTGGTATGGCTGGGATTGTGGTTTTGGTTACAGTGTTCATTATCGAGTCTGGCTGCATAAAATGAACAGATGGCAAAATGCACAAAAACATACGACTATTAATTGCAAAACCATTCGTCATTTGGTCGGCTTACCCAATCATCCTCGTGCGTGGACGAGGAACTGCTATCATCTGATCGGAGGCCATCGCAATGAACTGCTGGTAGCAGATGATTACGATATGCTGGTTCGGACGTTTCTTTGTACTAAATTTCTATACATCCCCGATTTGTTATATATCCAATATCGTAACGAAAATGGAAATAACACTACATTCCTCAGAAATAAGCAGATTCAGGTTCTTGTAGGGGAACTAAATAGAAGCTATTTTCAAAGAATTCAAATGAGATTGAAAGAGCTTGGTTTACCAGAGCAATTGCCTTATCGTCGTATATGGGAGACTTCTACAGATGATCCTGCCCGGAAATCTGCTCACGTTATTCAAGAAGACACTTCCAGATCGTCAATATTGTTCCCTATTCCCTATTCCAGTCCTGAAAAAGAGAATACCCAATTATTAAAGAGTCTTCAAGAGGGCATTGAAAAGAACTTTAAGGAGACAGAAATTGTGGTTGTAGGCCGTGTTCCCAATGAAGTTGAAACCTATGCTTCCAAAGCTCCCATGGGGGCCATACGATGGTGGCCAATGGAGCCAAATGATTCATTAGAAACTTGTATTCAATATGCAAAATTTATTGCCTCCTGTAAAAAAAAGGTGGTTGTATTGCCGTAATTTTCAAGTAGGATGATCAGACATTATTTCTACAGTTAGCGCGTGCCGACACTCCATCGGTGCGCGCTGTTTAAGTTTCCCTTGCGCTGAATTCATTTAATCGTGTGTTGTACGCTTGAGACGTGTACTGGAAACCCCTGCAAGCTAACAGGCGTGAACACCGTGTAACCCGCATAGTTCTTCAATTAAATGGTAAGGTAAGCATTTACGTGTAACTGACCCTTTTTCCTCTTGTTACCACAAGATTTTTTTCGAGTGTTTACTTGAGGGGATAATACCAAAATGGGACTTCGACAAATTTTTTTCAGCGTTCATACGACAAAAAATGACCCAAAGGTTACAAATAACCTTTGGGTCATCTAAATTTACATATACCTTAACCTTAAGGTTAGAGAATGCCTTAAGATCCTTACGGTTATGCAGGTCCTTGGTCACCTTGTGGTCCTTGATCACCTTGTGG
>NZ_ASRY01000347.1 GCF_000520815.1 Paenibacillus maysiensis
GTCCTCTTCCAGACGCAGCCGGGGAATCCACACCCCAACCGCCGCCTCCGGGCCACGACGACGCGGTCCCGATGGACGCGCCTCTGTAAGCGATGGCGCAATTTCGCCCCGCTGCATCAGCTCCAGGGCAAAATAAGCGGCCTTTTGCCAATATTGCATTTCCTCGCCCAGCGTAACGCCCGATGCCGCACAGCCCTTCTCGTCCATACGGGTCAGCAGCGCCATCGTCTCGCGCGGCTCCAGTGCCAAACCCTCCAATGTGCGCCCCAGCATGGAACGTCTTTTGCCACCTCTGCCCGCGGTTTCCACACGAGCAGTGTTCGGTATCCGTACCTCAGCAAGACGCAACGCAGCCTGCCGAAACGGCCGAAGGTCTCCCTTTAGCGTCAGCCTGCGGATCACACTGCTCCACGCATCAATACGTGGTTCCGACGTCTCACCAGAAAAGCAAAAAAACACATCTCCGAGCCATATTCCATAAAGCGGTTGATTCATATCTGTCTCCCGTCCAGCCTTTTGAATTATTACTCTTCATCATATACGAAAACGGGCTCTTTTCAAAACTTTATCGCAAAAATAAATGGAAACTCATAAGTTAATAACCTTTAATATTCATGTGGTTAACTATAAATATTCATCTGGTTAACTATAAATAAGAGACTCCATCTATAGGATCAATTATCTTTTTCTTCATCATCCGCTTTATCATCTTTCAGATAAGGATTCAGGCTGTCTTGCAGCAGCTGCTTGACTCGCATACGCAGCTCTTGCGGGTATACAACCTCGGCCTCCGGCCCGTATTTTAACAGAAGTCGGGATACATATTTAAATTCTTCAGACGGAATATATCCCTGCCATTCCTGACCCTGCCATTCCTGATGGGAGACATTCTGGAAGAGGGGATCTGATTCCGCCAGCCGGGCACCAAACACGGTAAACTTTATTTTTGACGGAATTCCCGTACGAGAATCATCCGAAGCCATCCATTCCCGAAGTGTGGGAAGGCTGGGTAAGATTTTTTCCAGTATGGTCATTGCGATTACCCGATCTGAACGGTACAGGATAATCCGGTCTTTGCTATGCGCTGGCATGTACCAGTATCCGTGATCAAAATATAGCCCAACCGGATATACTTCAGTCCACTTTTCCCCGGAAGCGGAGCGGTAATGCATCTTCACCTGGCGCTTATTCAACGCAGCCTCCAAAATGAGCGAGGTGTAGGGCGACTCTGCGTGAGTAGGCATCATGCGAAAAGAGATATAATCCTTCAATTGATCAATGCTGTCCCGTACATCCTGTGGAAGCCCGGCATAATAATGCTCGGATACATGCCTCCGAACCGATCCAAAAGGAATATCCGGAATGTCTTCCAGCAGTTGCAGCATGAGAAAAAGACCGAGGGCCTCGTCGCGGGCAAGATGAAGAGGCGGAAGAAGTCGATTGGGAAGCGCCCGGTACCCGCCATGAGGACCGGTTTCGGTATAAAGGGGTAACCCGGTCTGCTGCAAATAGTCAAGATCTCTTTGTATCGTCCTGACGGAGACGTCAAAACGCTCGGCAAGCTCACGTGCCGTATATTTTTTTCGGGAATCCAGTATCCTCATAAGAGCAATTCGGCGTTCGTTCATAAGGTACTCCTTGTTATCAAAATTTAAATGTATACGTCTGTTTAACTACGACAAAGTATGTCATAAATTTATTGTAGCATAGGAGATAGAAAGGAGCGATGAACGATGAAGGATACAAAGCCACACAACAAAATCGTGCTGTATATTGCCATGAGTCTCGACGGGTATATAGCGCTACCGGATGGCTCGGTGGACTGGCTGTATGATGTCAAAGGGGATGGCGGGGACAATGGATATGCAGACTTTTACGACACCGTAGGCACGGTGCTGATGGGCAGGTTAACGTATGAGGAGGTATTGAAGCTTTCAGATGATTTCCCTTATGCCGGCAAGCCGTGTTATGTACTCACCCGATCATTAACGGAGCATCACCAAGCACCGCATGTTACGTTTACGGACGAAGCCCTGACTGAACTGGTTCCGCGTCTACAAGAACAATCGGAAGGTGCGGTATGGCTAGTAGGTGGAGGCCAGTTAGTTCAGGCCTTCATGCAAGCGGGACTGCTGGAGAAGGCTATCATTGCGATTATTGCCAAAGTGCTTGGACAAGGAATACCGTTATTTCCAGAAGGAACGCTGCCAAGTACGTTTGAACTCAAAGAAATAGAGCGCCGCGGGGATATTGCTCTGCTCCACTATCATATATAAGCCGAACTTGAAAAATGAACATAAAAACGGAGTAGGCGGAATGGTGCTGTACAAGCGAAGCGGTCGCTTTTGTCCCCGGATTTCTACCCAATTATAAAGGACAATATTCAAGAAATCCGGGGGCGGTGGCGATGGGAAGCACCATCCGTCTGCGCAGTGGCACGATAGGCAGCTTTTAAGTGCAGCTTTTATATATATAATTTTGTTTACAGAAAAGCCTTCGTATTTCAGGATCATGCAATCTCCCTGACATACGAAGGCTGTATCACGTGCTTTTGTTCATTATTTGGTCTTCAAATTATCCCACGTGCTCTGGAAATCCTCGAACAGCTTCCCGGCATCCGATTTACCCGCCACATAGGCTTGCATCTGACTGCCGAATTCCTGCTGCGCTCCTTCGGGATAGCGGCTAAAGAACCAGCCCAGCAGCTTGTTTTCCTTACTGTATTTCACCACTTCGGCACCCAATTGGCCCATATCGGCCTCTGACCCTTTGATGCTCTTGAACGCCGGAATGAATTTGAATTCCTTGGTGATATACTTTTTACCCTGCTCGGATGTCACCATCCAGTTTAAAAACTCCTTCGCCTCGGCTTTGACAGATGAATTTTTGTTAACCACCCAGTTGTTGGCGACTCCTACAAACAGCTTATCTCCGGCTTCGGCGTCTTCACCAATCGGCATAGGCAGAATGCCCAGATTCAGCTTCGGATTAATCCCGTCAATTTGTACCTGGGTCCAGTTCCCTTGCTGCATCATGGCGGCCTTGCCAGTAGCAAAATTCGTGACCTGAGTATTGTAGTCGGTTGTCAGCGGTTTGGAGTTGCCATACTTGAGTGTCAGATCGAACAACTTAATCCACTCTGCGAATACAGCGTTGCCCGGGATTTTGGCTGTTCCATCATTCAGTCCCTTCACAAAGGCTGACGGGTCCGGCTGATTGGCAAATGCCACGTTCAGCAAATGATTCCCCAGCACCCAAAACTCCTGATATCCATTAGAAAAAGGGGTAATACCTGCGGCTTGGAGCTTTTGGGCAGCCGCTTCCAGCTCGGACAGCGTTTTGGGTGTCTCCGTAATGCCCGCCTTCTTGAACAAATCCTTGTTATAAATGAAGCCGTAGCCCTCCAGATTCATCGGCTGACCGTACAGCTTGCCGTCCTTGGTCATCGGCTCCCTGGCGACATCGACCACGTCACCGACCCAAGGCTGGTCAGACAGGTCCTCCAAATATTCCAGCCACGTATCCAACTCGCGGTAGCCTCCCACGTTAAAAATATCCGGCTGCTCCCCGGAGGCAAACTTCGCCTTCAAGGCCGCCCCGTAGTCGCTACCTCCGCCCACTGTCTGAATATCGAGCTTGATTCCCGGATGCGACGCTTCATATTCCACCTTCATGCGATTGAGTGCCTCTGCAATTTCCACTTTGAACTGAAAAATATGAATCGTCTTTTCCTTGGCTTCCTCTTTTCCTGCACTTTGTTCACCGCCGCTACTGTTACAACCTGCCAGAACAAGCGCAAAAGCAGCGAGAAGCAGAATCAGTGCTTGGGCTTTCTTTTTAAAAGTATGCGTTTTCATAATCATGTTCCTTTCTCTTCTAAATTCATATCAGATGAACTCGAAAAATTCATATGGAAACGGAGCAAACGGAATGGTGCTGAACAAGCGATAGCGCTCGCCTTTGTCTCTAGATTCCCATCTTTATTCGTTTATTCAGGGGAATCTGGAGACAACAGCGATGGTAAACACCATCCGTTTGCGGAGTGGCACACCGTGTACAATTTCAGCTCATCGCCACACTCAGCCCTTGACTGAGCCAGCCATAATACCTTGAATAATATATTTTTGCATAGCCAGAAAGAATACGATCACTGGCAAGATGCCCAGTACCAGTGCAGGCAATGCCAAATCCCACTGCTTGGTGTATTGCCCGAAAAAGGCATAGGTCGCGATTGGAATTGTCCGCAGCTCCGCCTTTTGCAGCACAAGAGAAGGCAGCAGATAGTCATTCCAGATCCAGAGCGTATTCAAAATAATAACCGTTACCATCATCGGCAGCATCAACGGATATACAATGCGGAAAAACACACCGTAAGGCGTACAGCCGTCTACCGTAGCCGCCTCCTCCACCTCAACCGGTACGCCTTTAACAAACCCGTGAAAGAGAAAGATGGACATAGGCGCCCCGAATCCCAAATAACAGATAACCAGACCGCCGATGCTGTTCATTAAATCCAGCGTACTGACCACCTTGACCAAAGGAATCATCACGGATTGAAAAGGAATGACCATGGCAGCCACGAACAGGCTGAACAACACTCGATTATAACGCGTCGGATGCCGGACCATCCGGTAAGCAGCCATTGAGCTGATCAGTGCGAGCGACAGATTACTGACCACCGTAACCACGAATGAATTCCATAAAGCTTCAGGAAAACGCGTAATGCTCCATGCTCTGGCGTAGTTGCTCCATACAAAGGTTTGTGGCCAGGCCGCCGAATCGGTGAGCAGGTCACCAAAGCTTTTGACCGAATTGACGAATAAAAAATAAAACGGGACGAGGAATAACAATGCGACGAGGATCATCACCAGCTCGGTCACCCATGTTCCGGCGCGGTAACGCTTGCTTGTTTCCATTTACGCCTCCACCTCCCGGCTTTTCGTCAAACGCACCTGAAGGCTCGTAACAAGCGCAACAATGATAAAGAATATGAGTGCCTTGGCCGTTCCCAGCCCATAACGATTATTCACAAACGCCTCGTTGTAAATATTGAGTGCAACCGACTCCGTGGAACCGAAGGGACCCCCTTTGGTCAGTGACAGATTGAGATCGAACATTTTAAACGACCACGAGATTGCGAGGAAAAGACATACCGTAACGGCTGGCATGATCAAAGGCAGTATAATCGTCCGCAAGATTTGCATCCGGCTCGCTCCGTCAATTTCGGCTGCCTCCAGCATATCCCGGGGCACATTGGTCAGGGAAGAGATGTAGATAACCATCAAATATCCGGCGGTTTGCCAGATAAACACGATCACAATACCCCAGAAAGCCGTGATCTCATCTCCCAGCCAGGGCAGATTGAAGAAGGACAAGTCCGCACTCTCTCCAATCGCTGCAAATCCTTTGACGAAAATAAACTGCCAGATAAATCCCAGCAACAGCCCTCCAATCACATTGGGCATGAAAAAAATAGTCCTCAGCACATTTTTTGTTTTCAGCGGCTTGGTTAAAAAATACGCCAGCAGAAAACCAATCATATTCGCAGCCACCACTCCAATCACCGTAAAACGGATCGTAAACCAGAACGCTGTCCTAAACTTGTCATCATCCAGTAAAATGTGACTGAAATTATCCAATCCGACCCACTTCGCCTGATTAGCAACTCCATTCCACTCTGTAAAAGAGTAGTACATTCCCAGCATGAAAGGGATTACAATAATGATAACGAAAAATAACGTCGACGGCCCTACGAAGATCCATTGCTGGAGCCATTGCGACGATTTGGCACGGTTCAAGCCGATCCCCCCTTTGTTGTCTGTTGGTGTCTGGAGCGCTCCTTACGGCTTCCTCATCAAGCAGCATGGACGCTTCGACCATTCGATTTGCGGTTCACATGTTCATTATGTCGAATAAACGCTCTGGAGAACACGCAAGTTTGTGAACCATTCAGGGGGAAAATATTGACCTCCGGCTTGCCTTGAATCGTGAAAGGAGCTATCCGCATGAAATTCCACAGCATTCGTTCCCGCTTGATCCGGTTTCTGTTAATTGCGGTCACTCTGCCGCTGCTGCTGTCGATGACCATGACCTTCATTCTTACCAAGCAATCCTTGCGAGAGCAGGCCACACAAGAAAATGAACGGCTTATTTTTCAGGGAATTACGAATCTGGATAACTATTTACAGGGATTAAACCGTGCGTCCATTGGAGTCTATAACGACCCTCATTTCCTGCGCAACCTGGCTAAAATTCCGAATGATTACCGGGCCGTCGCCGAAATTTATACTACGCTGCAAACGATGATGAATGCTTCATCAGGCATCGACCAGGTGTATTTGCACTCTTTTGAGGCCAGGCAATCTACGCTGATTACCAGCACGGTCCCTCTACGGGAATTCCGGCTGGCACCCTTTCCCGGCTCTATTCATTACGGCTCTTCCGGATTGTTCATCCAGCCTTCACATACGAAGCATTTGTACGGCTTTTCTGCGGTTTCCTATGCGGAGCACGACACACAGCGACAGGTATTCACACTCCATCGGGCGATTCGGAACATTCCTTCCTCAGAGACGCTTGGGGTACTTGCTATGGATGTTCGTCTGGAGCCGCTGCGCAGCATTTGCCGTCAATTGTACGATGCAGATACAGAGGAGCTGTTTTTGGTCGACCGGAACGGAACGATCATATATAGTGGACAGGAAGAGGCGATTGGAACACACTGGAAGGAATCCGGCCTGCTTAATCGAATTTCTAAGGAAGGCGAGCACGGAGTCATTGAGGACGATACGGCATTGCAGGTGTACGGCAAGCTGGATGCCAGCCTGTCAGGCTGGACGCTCGTTAAGAAAATTCCTAATCGCACGCTTTATTTACGAGCCACCCGCCTGACCCAGATCAATGCAATCATTACAGGCGCAGCATTGCTGCTCGTCATTGTCGCCACCTTGTGGATTTCCATCAAAATCACAGAGCCCATCAAGCGACTGACCCGCTACATAAACCAGATTCAGTCCGGTCAACTGGATGTAGATATTCGGGCCATGAGCAATGATGAGATCGGAGTGCTGTCACGCCGCTTCAGACAGATGATGGATACGATCAACAACCTCATTTTACGGGAATACAAGCTCGAGCTGGCGAACAAGACACATCAATTGAAAGCGCTTCAAGCACAGATTAATCCTCATTTTTTATACAATACGCTACAATCTATCGGAACGCTGGCTCTACAGCATGAGGTGCCGCGAATCTATTCCCTGCTCTCTTCCCTTGCCAAAATGCTGCGCTATAACATGCGCGATCATACAGTCGTTACACTCAAGGAAGAAGCCGAGCACGTAAAGCAATATCTTGATTTGCAAAAAGAACGCTTTGGCGAGCAATTAGAGGTTACTTACCAGTGGGATGATGGGGTCCTGGATGATCAGGTACCCAAAATGATTCTCCAGCCATTAGTGGAAAATTACTTTAAACACGGTGCTGATCCGCGGCTGGGACATGGTGAAATTCGAATTGCAGGCTGCCGGATTCGGGAAGGAATTGTGAAGATAGAAGTGGAAAATAACGGAACATCGATTCCACAGGCCGAGTTGGAGCAGCTTCAGCATATGCTACAACGTCCACTGAAAGCTTACGAGGAACCGGACACCAGCGAGCAGGACTCCATTGGTCTTCAGAATGTTCTATTGCGTATTCAGCTTCACTCAGAGGATGGTTCTAATACCCTGTGCGTAGACAATATTCTGCCTCATGGCGTTCGTTATACACTCGAAATTCGTACCGAAGCTCATACCGGAATTCATATTAAGGGAGAGTGACCTGTCATGAAAGTGCTGATTGTGGATGATGAAAAGCATGTGCGTCATGCCATTCGGATGCTGGTACATTGGGAGGCTTGCGGCGTGACCGAGGTCATTGAAGCCGAGTCGGGCGATCAGGCGATTGAGGTCATCACCGCCTTTTCGCCACCTGTTGTACTCACGGATATGCGGATGCCCGGCAAGGACGGGGTGGCCCTGATGGAGTGGATTCAGGTGAATTCCCCTGCGACCCGAGTCGTGGTGGTCAGCGGCTATGACGATTTTGAGCTGGTCCGGCAGGTCATCCGTCGGGGAGGCATGGACTATATTCTCAAGCCTGTGGACCCGGTGGAGATTAACGAGGCTTTAACCAAAGCCACTCAAGCCTGGCAGACAGCGGAGCAAGACCGGAACAGGCACACGATGCAGGCCATTGAGGTGAACCGGATGAGGCCGCACTATGCCGACAAGCTCCTGACCGAGCTGGTGTCCGGCACGGCGAATACCCATCTTTCCATCACGCCTTTACGTGAGGAACTGCATCTTCCTGCGGCTATTCATATGTGCAATGCAGCGGTGATGAGCACCACTCAACTGGATGCCGATATACTGGAGAAATACAAAACGCGGCACACGCTTCTGGGCTTTTCCCTGATTAACATCTGCAACGAGTTTCTCGGGAATTCCCAAACCGGGATTGCGTTCCGTCATCTGGAGCGTATGGACGAAATTATTCTGCTGTATTGGGGCGAACCGTCCCGCTGGCCGCTGCTCTTGCAGGATATCCACACTGGGATAGGAACGGCGTTGCGGTGCTATATGCACATCGGAATCGGCTCTTTCGGTGCCTTTCCCGTGGCGGCGGCCACAGCCTATCAGGAAGCGCGGCAAGCATTGTGGAAACGGGATGTGCTGCAAGCCGCCGACTGGCTACACCATAGCTCTCTTGTACGGCAAGCGGTGCGTCTTCCCCAGCTTCCCGAGATGGAGGAGGAGCTTCGGCTTAGTGCGCTCAGTTGCAACGCCCGGCGTGTAGCTGCGGCGGCTGGCCGCTGGAT
>NZ_ASRY01000348.1 GCF_000520815.1 Paenibacillus maysiensis
TCCATTTGGAGAAAAATTTCGAGTCATAGGTGCCATTATAATACGATTAGATAGTTTGAGATTACCCATTTCGAATGGTTTAAAAAGAGCTGCAACAGATTGAGAATTATTCATAAAAAAACCTCCAAGTTTTATTTTTGTCATTTTATAACGTAGACCTTTGTGTATTAGCAGATATCTGCTCCATCTTTGGCTTAGGGCTTGTTTAGCCTAAGAATTACTTGAAATCGAATCCTTGCTGCTCCAACATTTTTCTCACTTCAGGATAATAAATGTGGTTATAAAAAGAGGATATTTCTTTACTCCAACCTCTTTTTTCTTTTCCATTTGTACGTTTATCCATATAGTTAGAGATCGTTTGATCAAATTCTCTAATAAGGCCTTCTAAGTCGGTGTTGTACCGTTCTTTATGCCAAATTGCTTTTTGAGGTAAACGTGGCTTCTTCGCAGAGGGATTAGCAGGATGTCCAACAACCAGTCCACTCACAGGAAATACATATTCAGGAAGCCCAAGCAACTCAATTAATTCAAGCGGCCGGTTTCTCACTCCTCCAATCGGCACAATACCTAGTTCTAATGATTCAGCTACAGCAATTGCATTGCCCATTGCCAGTCCAACATCAGTCGCTCCTACTAAGATGGACTCCATGCCTTCGGTAATAACCAAGGGTTCCTCGTTCAATTCTGCCGCAATTTTCGCTCTAAAAAAATCAGCACAAAACAATAGGAACACTGGAGCTTGTGCTACCCATGGCTGGTTTCCAGTCAGCTCAGCGATTTTTTCTTTGGTTTGTTGATCCTCAATGCTTATGACAGACACTTGCTGCCCATTAATAGAGGATGGAGCTGCTTGCACAGAATTCATGATTAGTGTCAGTTCTTGCTCGCTGACTGGCTGATCCGTGTAACTGCGGATAGATCGGTGATTCATTAAGATTTCGTATACTTCATTCTTATTCATTATTTCTTACCTTCCTTTGGTTCATCCAATGTAATTAATTTCTATATTGAATTGACAAGCCTTCACAAATAAAGAGAAACCCAATTAGCACAAAATCCTTATGAACGTTTGTTATATACCTCAATAGCACTTTGCAGAAAATGTTCAATCTCTTCGCGTGATTTACGAAGCTTATTGACATATCGGGTAAGCTCCTTACCGTCGACATAGGCTACAAAGCTTGGAATACCCATAATATTCTGTTCTTCACTTACAGTCCCTACATGATCTACATCCACCTCGATGAGATCCAAATCATTCGCAAATTTTTCTTCAACTTCAGGCATGAATGGATCAATAAATTTACAGTCCGGGCACCAGTCGGCTTTAAAAACAGCAACTGTAATTTTTGGGGAACGAATAGCTGTATCAAATTCTGATTTGGAGGAAACTTTTTTCATTTTAGTATCTCCTTTTTATAAAAGAATGGGTTTACCATTCCATTTGATGTTTTTCAATATAGTTACTTGTCAGATCATCTCCAGCATCAATCGACACCTTACCCTCGGTACCTACGGGCACACCCGCTTTTACAAGCAGGTGACCAATGTGGCATTTTTTTTCGGCTTGGAGAATTAATGCTTCCACCACAGTGATATCCTCCTTTGATGCACTCGAGGATAAAACAACATGCGGACGATGTGTAATGCTAAGTTGATCCCCTTTAGCTATGTTCCCTTCTGTGTCCATAAAGAACCCGGCAACAGGTACTTTCTTGCGATCGAGCATGTACGCTAGTGTCAGAGCATAACAAGCAGTGGCTGAGGACATCAGGAGTTGTTGTGGATTAGCACCTTCTCCACTTCCCCCTTTAGGAACAGGGATAGCAATTTGAGTTTGTAAATTGTCGCTTTTTATGCGACCAATACCTTTCGCGTCTTTGTACCAAACCGTATTCATATTAATTTTTTGATTTGGCATTTCTAATATGCTCCTTTCCCATATTTTCAATACTTGTACTTGTCACTAAAAACTAAAATCCTTAGATTCCGAGAAGCTTAAAAACGTTCTATTGGTTAACGACGTTTTAATTATTTTCCAAAGAATCAATAAACTTCTCGCTATCCATGGCCGCCATGGCTCCAGTGCCTGCTGCAGTAATGGCTTGACGATAGCGAGTATCCTGTACATCTCCAGAAGCAAACACACCTGGAACATTTGTCATTGATGTGCCGGGTACTGTAACGATATAGCCGTTCTCATCCGTTTCAATTTGACCCTTTAAAAAGTCAGTATTCGGATGGTGGCCGATGGCTACAAATACACCGTTTGCATGTAGGATTTCCTCTTCGCCTGAAACATTGTTCCGGACTTTCAATCCTGTCACTCCACGCTCTCCCGCAACAACCTCAAGAGGGGTCTTGCTTAAAGCCCACTCAATTTTAGGGTTTGAACGAGCGCGATCTTGCATAATTTTTGAGGCTCTCAGTTCTTCTCGACGATGCACCACAGTAACTTTGGAAGCGAATCGTGTTAGAAAGTTTGCCTCTTCCAATGCAGTATCGCCTCCACCCACTACAATGAGTTCCTTATTTCGAAAGAAAAACCCATCACAAGTGGCACAAGTACTAACTCCCCGGCCTACATTTTCTGTTTCGCCTGGTATTCCTAAATATTTCGCACTGGCACCGGTTGAAATGATCAGAGTTTCAGTAATGATTTCACCTTTGCCCTCCACTTCCAGTTTAAACGGCCGTTTTTCCAAATCTACCGTCTTTACCCAACCGTTAATAAATGTAGCCCCGAAGCGTTCCGCTTGCTTACGCATATTATCCATTAATTCAGGGCCCGTTATTCCTTCTGGAAATCCAGGATAATTCTCAATTTCAGTTGTTGTTGTAAGCTGTCCTCCTGGTTCAAGTCCTTCAATGACGAGTGGATGCATATTAGCACGAGCCAGGTAGATCGCTGCGGTCAATCCTGCTGGACCAGTTCCAACAATTACAGATTTATACATATTCATCCCTCCAAATTCGATAGTTTTTACAGTTAGTTTTTACAGTTAGTTTTTACAGTTGTTTATAACCATGCTTTTTTTAATATTCAATTGATTAATCGAATTATAACATTGCTATATCTGTTCGTCAACACACGGATAGAAAATAATTGCAAATGAGACACACGCATTGTAGAAAATTATATTTGTGGGCGTTTATAAGTGATGTAAAGACTGTCCCTTCTCAGCTAGAAATGGGCTAGCCGCAACTCGTCCTCATAATTCTCCTGAATGATCTTCACTTTGTTTGGTCACTTAGCAGTCTCTGGGGTAAGCTGTGCATTACGCGACTCAATGTTGCGGAGGTCCTTTTGACTTGACTCCACTCGGGATGTTCATGTTAAAATTTTAATATTTAATTGAATGACCAAGAGCTCGATTTCGTGATTAGAGTCAATTTTTGAGAATTGAAATTGGGGATTCCCGTTTTTATAATACGACAAGAATAGAGGTTGACAATAATGGAAGATATGCTGAACTCTGCGAAAATTTTAAAGGAAGATCTCTACAAACAATTGGCTAGAATCGGAAAATGTTTATCCAGTGATAAGCGCCTTGAGATCTTAAATTTGCTATCCAATGGTTCTAGAAGCGTAGAAAAAATAGCTACCTGCACAGACATGAATATTGCGAATGTATCCCGCCACCTTCAAGTTCTGCTCGATGCAAAACTGGTTAAATTCACAAAAAAAGGAGTATATGTGATTTATTCTTTGGCTGATCCAGAAATCATCGAATTTCTTTCCTCTTTATGGCGAATCAGTGAAAAGCAGATTCCTGACATAAGTAGAATGAAAGATGATTTCCTAAGCAATCTTGATACCGTTCAAACGCTTACGATGGATGAGGTTAGGGAGAAGATTAATAATGACTCAATAATTTTGGTGGATTTACGTCCTAAAGAAGAGTATGACATGGATCATATTGCGGGAGCAATTTCGATGCCGATGGAAGAGTTAGATGCATTAATAAAAGAGATACCGAAAAACACAGAAATCATCGCATATTGCAGAGGCCCACTGTGTGTCTACTCAGCTCTGGCAACTCAGAAATTACAATCTGAAGGCTTTAGGTCTTTTCGCATGGAAGAGGGCTTGAATGAGTGGCAAGAACATTTTCAGTTACATTAAGCTGACTTCTAAGAACAGACGAAGAACAATTAATTTCTCCAATTCTTAACTAAAAGACTTCAAGACCAATATTAATAGGCTCTGAAGTCCTTTTTAGTTAAGACAAACTTTAAAGATACATGGATTGACTCTTTCCGGTGAAACTGCGGTAAATACTGTTATATGAGCCTCAAGTAATTCATCCAACAAAGCTTTGGCCGAGTCACCGCTTAGAACCAGTGAGATTGGCCATACCACCTCCTCCAAACAATATTTGCACTGTAATTTATGTATTGCATTACATGTCAAGCAAAAAAATCGTGCTCCGAATGTCTTCCTTTTCTGCTTTGTGGCTGCTTAGGAAACATGATATGATTTCTCTTAAGAGGTGGTTAGAAGTGGCGAATATTCAAGAAATTGCTCGCTTAGCGGGAGTATCCACAGCAACTGTATCACGAGTAATTAATAAACACGGCTACGTAAGTGATTTAACCAGACAAAAAGTTTTAGGAATTATCGAGGAGCTTGATTATGTCCCCAATGCTAATGCGATCTCTCTAAAAAAAGGTGAAACTCGTCAGATTGGAATAATGACGGTCGCCTTTAGTCCCATTATTATTAATTTTGTTCGTGCATTCACTCTTTTTGCTGAGAAAAACGGATTTATCATCACTCTTTTTATCACGAATGGAGAACCTGAAAAGGAGCTTATCGCCCTGGAAATGCTAAAACGGAAGCAATTAGATGCTATCGTGTGTTTGATACGGTCCAATGAATGGGATGTCATTGAATCCTATGCCCGGTATGGCCCCATTGTTATATGGCAACGTCTTCAAAACGAGAATCTTCCTTCTGTCTTTATGGATCAATTTCATGCCTATTGGACAGGTCTTGAATATCTTCATTCCAAAGGTTACCGAAAAATACTTAGCATATATCCGATGTCCAAAGGACTAAATACAAAGGAACGCATTCGTGCCCATACAGAATTCGTTAAGAAACACAATCTCATGGCGTATCCATTTCCTCATTTCGAAGATAAAACTTTAGTTCGTGATGGGGAGGAGCTTGCTAAATGGTGGGTATCGCAGGAAGACCGACCTGATGCTATTTTTTGTGCCAATGATGAAGTGGCAGCTGGTCTTATGACAGCCCTGCGTCGATTGGGATTTTCCATTCCGGGAGATTTGGGGATTATGGGCTTCGATAATACGGAGGTGGCTCACTTGCTCGATTTGACAACGATTGACTATCCTATCGACCAGCAAGCTGAGAATGCATTTCTTATTTTGCAAAATAGGTTGAATAACACCAAAAACAGGCTAAACACTTTAACATACAAATTAGTTGAGCGAAGTTCGACATAACGCAGTATCTTTAGTATTACAGGCGTATGGTAAATCCTACAGTACATTAGAAAAACCACTTGTCCAAATTGAACAAGTGGTTCTATTAACCCGCGAGTCGTAGGCTACCTACCCACAGGATTATATCTTCACTCAGAAATATTCAGGACAGCACGGAATCGAGTCGATGCTGACATCATTTTATCGTATGCTTCGCTAGCACGATCTAATGGGAATGTCTCAATCATGGGGCGAACATCCGTCAGCACACTGAAATTAATCGTCGCTTGGATTTCTTCCGCTCCGCCTGTTAACGTACCTTTGACCGTGTTAGGTCCTTTCAAAAAGTCCATCGCTGACAATTCTAGTGGATCAGTGGAAGTTGCCACAATGATGAGCTCGCTGTCTTGACCCAACCCGTTGATCAGAGAGGAAACGGCCTTCGCGTTAGGTGCAGTTGCCAGGATGACTTTAGCACCGCCTAATGCTTGTAATGCCTCAGCCGGATCTTCTTTAGCCGAATCAATGTAGTGATGGGCTCCAAGTTCACGTACGAGAGCTTCTTTATCATTTCCTCGTGAAATAGCCACGGTGCGATATCCGGCTTTGCTTGCAAACTGAACGGCAAGATGTCCCAGTCCACCAATCCCCTGAATCGCTACCAGATCACCAGGGCGAGCTTTACTATTTTTGATGGCACTAAAGGTCGTTTCTCCAGCACACATTAGTGGAGCAGCTTCCATTGCCGAAATTTCATTTGGAATACTGGACAAACTATCCTCATAAGCAACCATGTATTCAGCATATCCACCGTCCATTGTTAATCCGGTCACATGGCTATGTCCCCCATGCCATCCAATGCCGACACGTTCTCCAATTTTCCATTTTGACGAGCCTGATCCAAGCTCATCAACAATTCCTATCACTTCATGTCCAGGAATGCGGGGATATGCTGACGCCGCACCGCCCATGGCCATTGAATCTCCATTACATACGCCGCAAGCTTCAACGCGGAGCAATACTTGCCCTTCTGCCGGCTGCGGAACCGGCACCTCAACTAACTGCATTTTTTCTCCTGCAGCTGGAATTTGCATGGCTTTCATTTTCTTCATGAATAAACCTCCTTAGTTCTAATATATGGAACTCTCCATTAGTATAGTTTAAACGGGTCAAACTTTCAATTAATTAATTGTATATTTGAATTAATTATTTTCATTACGGAGTTTGCTTCTGTTCCAAATGAATATTACCTTAGAATTTATACCGCATTGTACAACTGTTCTAATCGTGCTTCTAATTGTTCAAACTGAACAAACCGTCCTTCACGAAGATATTCCTTTTGATCAAAAAATAAGATGATCATGGGAACTGTAAAAATCAAAAATTTGCCTGCAACCGCCTCTACCTGACTAGCATCTATATGCGCAAGTTTTATTTCTGGATAGTTGTTGAGTAATTCTTTTAGTTTGGGATAAATTGCATGACATACATTACAATTATCTTGAGATATATATAGCATACTTAATCTGTTATTTTGGATAAACGTATCTATTTCATTCACTGAAGTTATTTCTTGGACATTTATCATTAATCTCCCACCTTACTGTATGTTATTCGGAACTGAATGGCTACAGATCCAATAATATTCAATGTAATATTGTTCTAATTTACTTTTTTTCTACTCTATTCCATTCTGACACATTAAGTTAAATCATTAAAATCAATTGAACAGCTGAATTAAATGATTAAATTTTAGCATTATCAACTCTCTAAATCGAACTTTAAATGTTAAAAGTACTATATTTTCCACTTGCATCTTTTATTAAAATTTCTCATTCTCCATCGTAAGCATTCCACTCTCGAGCTCCTTCTTCTATTCGATACGCTGTGAAGCCCTGTTTTTGAACATAATCAACAGCTTGGGATGCAAGAGAGCAATAAGGGCCACGACAGTATGCAGCAAGTTCTACATCAGCTTTATTTAATGTTTTCAGGTATTCTTCCAACTGCTCTAAAGGTACAGAAATAGCACCTGGGATATGAGATGTTTTATACTCCTCAACTGGTCGAAGATCTATGAGAACCATGTTATCCTGCTTCATTTTTGCCAATAGGTCGTTTTTTGTGATACTTTGAACACCTACATATTGCCCTTTTAACTCATCTTTAATCTGTTTTATGTCAGAGAGTCTGTCCTCACACAAATTCCATAAAGAGGACAAAAAATGAGTTACAGATGAATCACTAATATTATATATGACGTAAGTACCTTTCTTGTTAAATCTGACCAACTTCGCTTCCAGCAAAATTTGTAAGTGACGGGATACATTCGCAACACTCATACCAGTTTGTGTAGCCAAACTTTCAACAGATTTTGGTCCGTTTGATAAGAGATCCATAATCTCAAGTCTTTTGTCACTGGATAAACATTTCCCAATTCGAGCGAATTGCTGATATAAACGTTCTTTAATATCCGATTCAGAACATCTACTTTCCATTGGAACCTCCTCTTTGTTGCAATATCTTAGATTTTCGGGTTAACATTTACTTTCCGTTCATTTTGGTTCTAGCTCAAGAATTAACTTAATAAATTATGTAAAAAAAACGACGGTTCAGAAAAATCCAAATCCGTCGTTCTCTTCACATGTATTTCAATGATTATTACAAAAATGGATTTGTTGAATACTCTGTTAATTAAGCAATCCTAGAATTTTTTCTCTAAGAGCTTGCTTTTGATTGACCCCCACCATTGTTTCAGCCAATTTACCATCTTTAAATAAGAGTAACGTAGGAATACTTCTAACTCCAAATTGTGAAGCCAATTCGATTTCTTCATCAACGTTGACTTTGGCTATTGTTGCTTGTCCAGCTAAATCATCAGCTAGCTCGTTCACGATTGGAAGTTGCACTTGACAAGGTGGACACCACGGTGCCCAAAAATCGACTAGTGTCACTCCGGTTTTAATGTTCGATTCGAAATTCTGTTTTGTTAAAGATACTGCTCCCATAATATAATCCTCCTCAATCAACTTATCAATTATTAAATCAATTAATTGAATTATACTTATGAAATCGAATTTAGTCAACGTTTTAATATCTATTCTTTATATATCAGAACTTAAATTCATTACAGCACCTGTAAACAGCCCCGAATTAGGAGAGTCCTGCAAACCCTCGCTTATATAGTTGTGAGGGCTCAGACTGGAAAATGGATATGATGAGACGAAAAAAGCAGCCCATCCTCTACCCGAGGATGGGCTGCTTTTGCTCTATTAGCTTCACCTCCGTTTCGCGTTTACAACGAACGCGGTGAGGTAGGCTTGTAATCGCATGCGAAAGAGCCCCTGGTACCTGGCTGTATCCATACCGTGGAATCTCTTCATCTCCACGTTTTTGTGTTCAATGATCTGCCTGCGCTTGATCCATTTCTTGAACGTATCGCTAAGGTCAAACTCGATCTATCAGCGGATCCTCCGGATTAATCCCGATGAATCACTTGTAAGCCAGATTCACTTGGGCTTCCTGAATCATTCGGTCATCCGAGAGATTGTATAGGATCTGCAAAAACAGCAAGCGAAACAGCAGCTCCGGCTCGTTTGCCATCCTGCCGTAATACTTGCAGTAGTATGGGTTATAACTTCCATCCATTGAGACTTAATTTTTATAACAATCCAGTAGGATAAAAGTACTTTTTCTATTACACTGAGATACTATTTTAGTAAGAATTAGTTCCGAACTTGAATGTAGGCCAGACATCTTTTATTAAAAACTCATTATAGAAGTCATCTTGATTTGATTGACTTCGTTTCCATAAAAAGCAGAACAGCCTCATCACACTATGGAGTGGAGAGGCCGCTTGTGGGGGAATAAATTCAATTCGTCTACAGCGGTTGATGTTGATGATTCCGTGTCCATCAATGGTGATGATGAGCATGCGCATCCGGCGCATCGGCTTTGACGGTACATAAAATCGAGCTATCGTGAGCATGCCGTTCGGACTTAACTTGTAAGGTCACATGCCAGATTTCTTTGTGTTTCAGCATGTGTTCGATTTTTTTTAGAATCACTTCGGTTTCATAGATCGATTTGTCTCCGTTAACGACAACATGAGCAGTAAGAGCGTTCATGCTGCTTGTAATGGACCAAATGTGTACATCATGGACTCCCTTAACACCATCTACCCTTCGAATCGAATTAACAATTTCGTTCATATCAACATTTTTAGGCGCCCCTTCCATCAAAATATGCAAGGACGATTTCGTGACAAAGTAACCGCTGCGTAAAACAAGTCCCGCGACAATGACACTAGCAAGCGGATCTGCCCAGCCCCAGCCAAAGAACATCATCATAAGAGCTGCGGCAATGGCGCCAACTGACCCCAGCATATCACTGAGCACGTGTAAATAGGCACTGCGCATATTTAGGTTTTCCTTGGTGTCACTTCCACGCATCATAATCCACGCAACCAACAGATTTATAAGCAATCCGATGGAACTGATAATCAACATACCAAAGGTGGCTACTTCTGGAGGATTCATGAACCGCTCAATCGCCTCATAAAAAATGTAGAGTGAAATGCCGATCAACGTAACACCGTTAAGGGCTGCAGCTAAAATTTCAAATCTCCTGTAGCCGTATGTTTTCCCTGTGTTTACAGCTTTGGAGCCAAATGTGAATGCAAGCAAAGCCACCCCTAAAGCGATGGAATCGGACAACATATGACCCGCATCGGAAAGTAGAGCCAAACTGTTGGTAATCACTCCTCCAACCGCTTCGATAATCATATACGCCGTAATAATGAAGAATGAAATCAGGAGTACTTTTTTATTGTTGGTATGACCATGGTCATGGTTATGTCCATGGTCATGATCGTGATTGTGTGCGGACATCGTTATCCTCTCCTTAAACAAATTGAATGGTTTGTCATAATACCTTTCCTGTTTCGATCAGCTTTTCATTCCCTCTCTTTACAGTTTGAAAAAAACGAATTTAATTTATATAAACATATGATCAACTGTTCATATGTTTTAATTAACCTTATTATATTTGTTCCCGATACAGGTGTCAACCCTCATTCTTGATTGAACGAGATCTGAGCCTAAGGAGGAAAATATATGGGACAAACACGCAGAAATATGCCGAACTGCGCCGGAGCGGGAAAAGGAAGCGCTCTCACAGGTAACCCCTTCGAATCTCATTGAAAGTTCTTTACCGTCATCAACCAAGGTAAAGAACTTTCAACGATACAACTTGTCTAGTGGTATTTCATTAGGTGCATATCTAATCATTCAAGGCTGATTTGATTGATTCAGCACATCATCTGCTGCTCACGTCTCTAACTTTGGTAGTCCATTCTTGGCTGAATTGATAACTTGTTCCCACTCGGTTAACCTATTGTAGGATTGTCCGATACCTGGGTTTTCGGGGACATTGACCGTCTCATTTAGATGGTATAAACAGTCTCACTTAATGTTATAACCCACAAATATATAATTATTTCCACTAGCTTCGCTGTCTCATCGCCTCAAAAAGCAGCACCGTGGAGGCCATCGCTGCGTTCAGCGATTCCGCCTGCCCCTGCATCGGAATGAACACCGATTCATCCACCATACGTGCGGTGGACGCGGAAATACCCTGCCCCTCGTTGCCAATGACAAGCCAAGCAGAAATACGCAAATCAACGGCATAGCACGAAAGCTTTGCGTCCAGCGAGGTGCTGATCAGTCGGGCACCTTTGCTTTTGGCCTGCGGCAAAAGCTCCTCCAGACTGCCCTCAATCACGGGCAGGTGAAAAAGCGATCCCATCGTAGAACGGATCGTCTTTGGGTTATACAGGTCGGCGCAGCCATGACCCAGAATGACGCCTGCGGCTCCGGCGGCGTCGGCACTACGAATAATGGTGCCTACATTGCCGGGGTCCTGTACCCCGTCCAGCACCATCACCAGCGCATCCGCCTGCTCCAGCAACGCCGGGAATGCGCCACGCTCCTCCTTGCGCACGATAGCAAAGACGGACTGCGGTGTCTTCGTATCGGTGCATTTGGCAATGCCCGCCGCCGACACGGGAATCCATTCCACCGGCTGGTCAGCTTGGTCCAAGCCATTCAGCTCGGCAGGAATGCCCCTGTCCAAATCATAGGCAACACTTTCGACAGCTGCGTCCGAACGCAGCGCTTCCTGCACCAGATGAACGCCTTCGACGATATATTTATGCTGGCGGGTACGATGCTTTTTTTCCAGCAGTTGTGCCCATTCCTTTACACGTGTATTGTTTGGTGAAATGATTTCCATTCGTTATCCGTCCGTTCCTTTAAAAAATAAATGATGCATCACTTGTGTTCGAGCATCAAGTCATCAAGCAGACATTATACTGCAAAAGCCAGCTCCAGCTTGGTTAAGTCATCCTTGTGACCTACAATAACCAGCACATCCCCCGTCTCCAGCCGATCCTCAGCATAAGGTGAGATATTCATTTCCTGATCTCGACGAATCGCCATCACGTTACAGCCAAAACGGGCGCGTATATCAAGTTCCTTCAGATTTTTTCCTATCATGGAATCCGCCGCTTTCATCTCCAGAATACTATAATCCTTGGACAGCTCAATATAATCCAGAATATTTGGAGACGTCAAATGATGGGCTACTCGTAGCCCCATGTCCCGCTCAGGATAAACCACCTTATCCGCGCCTATCTTTTGCAGCACTTTCCCATGCAATTCATTTTGCGCTTTTACGATCAGAGCTGGCACGCCCATATCCTTGAGGATTAATGTCGTCAATATGCTTGCCTGTATATCTTCGCCAATTGCCACCACGATGACATCAAAATTGCGAATACCGAGCGCACGCAACGCTTCCTCATCCGTTGAATCGGCAGATACCGCGTGGGTCACAATATTCGACATTTCCTGTGTGCGCTGCTCGTCCGAATCGATCGCCAACACATCAAAGCCCATTTCGCTCAATGCAGTGGCAACACTGGAGCCGAAACGACCCATACCAATTACCGCATACTGCTTCTTTGCCATTCCTACCTTACCTCCCGATCACCATACTGTCCGTCATAGTATAGCATAACACGCCAAAAACATAAATTTGGTATGCTTATGCCAAACGCTTCTTCATGTATATCGGGCAGCAGCCCAAGCCATAATACACCCGACAACCATTACAAACATACGGGAGGTACCACATGCCCATTACACTGGATTTACGACAAGCCATTGTTCACAAAGTTCACGGCAAATCAGAAGCTGATCTTACCGATATGATTATCGGGTCAGTGGATGGACCAGAGGCCGCTTTGCCCGGATTGGGTGTCATTCTTGAGGTGGCATGGAAACACATGAACCAGACCCAGCAACAAGAGTTTGTCCACCTGACACATGAGCAGCTTGATAAAATCAAGCCCGTCCCGCTAACCTAAGTCTTATCTTCAAACTTTTGTTCAACCCCGCTTCATCCTACTGCACGTATACGCAAATAGTCCACTCGCCGTAACACTGAGTGGACTATTCGTTGTACAGATCAAATAACAGGTTTCATTCCTGCCCTGCTTATCAAATCCAAATCTTATGGAGCCATCTCCAAAAACTTGGCTGTAGGATTTTTCTCTATAGCGGTCCGCATCGCATACTCATTTTCGAACAAGGCGACATAATTGCCCTTCTTGTCCTTTACCAACGTGGAGTTAATACGGAATTTGCTTGGATCAATCTGATCATCCACAATCCAGCGTGCAAATTGGAATGGCATACGCTGAAGCTGTACATCAACTCCATATTCACCCTTCATGCGGTACTCAAATACTTCAAATTGCAGTTGGCCGACAACGCCCAGCAGCGTATCATCAAAGCTTACCGTACGGAACACCTGAATCATACCTTCCTCGGTCAACTGATCAATACCCTTCAGATACTGCTTGTGCTTCAAAGCATTTTTTACGGTAACCTTGGCAAAAATCTCAGGCGAGAAGGTAGGTAATTCATCAAATACGACCTCACTACCCTGACTGAGCGAATCACCAATACGGAAAATGCCCGGATCAAACAATCCGATAATATCGCCAGGGAAAGCTTCCTCGACAATATCGCGGTCCTGCGCCAAAAATTGCTGTGGCTGGGACAGCTTAATCTCCTTGCCCATCCGTACATGCTTAACACTCATGCCCCGTTGGAACTTACCAGATACGATACGCAGGAATGCGATGCGGTCACGGTGAGCCGGGTTCATGTTTGCTTGAATTTTAAATACATAGCCAGTAAATTTCTCGTTCGTCGGTTCGATTTCCCCCGCTGTACTGCGACGCGGCTCCGGCTTGGGAGCAAGCTGAAGAAAGTTTTCCAGAAACGTTTGAACTCCAAAGTTATTAATCGCACTACCAAAGAATACAGGCGTTAATTCCCCGCGTTGTACTTTCTCCATGTCAAAAGGGTCACCCGCAACATCGAGTAACTCCAGATCCTGACATAATTGGTCATGCAAATATTCACCCGCCATTTCGCGAATGATTGGATCATTGTAATCCTCCACTTTTTGTACCTTGATCGTGGAATGGTCATCTCCCTGAAACAGCTCGACCTGATTTTTGACACGGTCATAGACACCGCACAACTCACGTCCTGTACCAATTGGCCAGTTCATAGGCACCGAACGGATGCCGAGCACCTGCTCCAGCTCCTCCATCAGATCAAAAGGACTGCGTCCCTCACGGTCCAGCTTGTTAATGAAGGTGAAAATCGGAATTCCACGCTTGGCACACACCTGAAACAGCTTAATCGTTTGCGCTTCCACACCTTTCGCTACGTCAATCAGCATGACTGCGCTATCCGCTGCTGTTAATGTACGATAAGTGTCTTCACTAAAATCCTGGTGACCCGGGGTGTCCAGAATGTTAATACGATGCCCATTATAATCAAATTGCATAACTGAGGATGTAACCGAAATCCCCCGCTGCTTTTCAATCTCCATCCAGTCACTCGTCGCGTGCTTGCTTGCTTTACGCGCTTTAACTGAACCGGCAAGACGAATCGCGCCCCCGAACAGCAGCAGCTTCTCCGTCAGTGTCGTTTTCCCCGCATCCGGGTGAGAAATAATCGCAAACGTGCGCCGTTTGTCGACTTCCTGTTGAAGTATATCCAGTGTTTTACTCATTTCACATATCCCTTCATGATCAAATCCATTGCGTTCCTACACAAGCTATTCATAAAAAGGCCATGATGCACGCCTGTTTTCGTAAATTCATCGGTGCTATCGGTTTCTTTACCTTTAGATCCAGTATTTGGCGTACTCCGTTACCATATTCATTATAAATACGATCTATTTACATGTTTTAGCCTGCCTTTAACGTATAATCAGTTGCAAACTGAAAACCTGAGACTAAGTTATTATAGCACACTCCGAACGCAAAGCATCCCCTTACATCCTGAACAGGACGTAGGGGGATGCTTAACAATATCAGGATTACTGAGTGCCGCCTACCCGCCAGATGACATTATCTTCATCCTGACCGCTGACCGGCCACCATTTGAAGCCATCTTGCTCCAGCAGCTTGTGAGCGCCTTCCGGTCCCCATGAGCCTGCAGGATAGGTTTCCAGCGTATCCGGGGCTTGTTGCCATGCTTTGGCGATCCGATCCACGAATCTCCATGCTGTCGCAACCTCATCCCAACGCGTGAAGTACGTAGAGTCCCCCTCAATCGCGTCCATCAATAACCGTTCATAAGCCTCCGGTGAGTTGATACCGACCATACAGCTTTGGCAGAAATCCATAGCCAACGGTTCAATATCCGATTCCGAACCCGGCTTCTTGGCATTAATTTTGATGTAAATGCCCTCCATCGGATTAACCCGGATCACGAGCAGGTTCGGCTCCAGCTTATGCTTTTGACCAAGATACACGTTCGTAGGCATGCTCTTAAATTCCACAACGATCTCGGTTGTCTTTACAGGAAGACGTTTGCCGGTACGAATGTAGAACGGAACCCCTGCCCAACGGAAATTATCCACAAATACGCGTGAAGCAAAATAAGTCTCTGTGCTCGACTGTGGATCAACCTTGTCCTCTTCACGATATCCCGGCAACTGCTGACCGCGATAGCTTCCTTCCGTGTACTGACCGCGTACCACATTAGTCAGCACATCCTCTGCTGATTCAAAAGGACGCAGCGAACGCAGCACTTTCACCTTTTCATCACGGATATCCTCAGGGAGCAAACGACTCGGCGGTTCCATTGCAATCATCGTCAGCATTTGTAGCATATGGTTCTGTCCCATATCCCGCAGAGCACCGGAATGATCGTAATAACCTCCGCGTTCCTCCACGCCCACGGTTTCACTAAGCGTAATTTGCACATTGGAAATATGCTTATTATTCCACAATGGTTCAAAGAAGGCGTTTGCGAAGCGGATCACTTCGATATTTTGCACCATTTCCTTACCAAGATAGTGGTCAATCCGATAAATTTCTTCCTCTTCAAATACTTCGCGTATTTCAACATTCAGCTCTTGCGCAGATTCCAGATTATAACCGAACGGCTTCTCAATAACAAGACGATTCCAGCCCTTTCCATCCATCATACCGCCTTCTTTGAGGCTCTTCGATACGCTTCCAAACAGTTCAGGGGACAAGGCCAAATAAAACAAACGGTTCCCCGGAATACTGAATTTCGTCTCTATGGTCTCCGTCTGCTGTCTCAGTTCATGAAATCCTTTGACATTGTTGATATCCAGTGATTTATATTCAAAATGCTCGGCAAATGCCTGCCATTCTTGATCATTTTCTGCCTTGTAGCGGCTAAACTCCTGTATCGAAGCGTACAGGTCATTACGGAATTCTTCCTCTGTGCGAGGGCGTCTCGCTACACCAATAACGGCAAAATCCTCACCAAGCTTCCCTTCGCGGTACAAGCTGTAGATCGCAGGAAAAAGCTTGCGGCGAGCCAAATCACCCGTAGCACCAAAAATAAATAACACTGCGCCTTGCGTCACAACAGATTCATTATTAGGTATGTCAGCCATGAAGTACCTCATTCTTCCCATGACAAGATTCCGCTTCCACAACCCTCGAAATCCGCATGTAGTATTGTGTATATTTATACAAGATCATACTTGATTTTCGACAAACATGAAACTGAAGATTTGATGACATTTTAGCATATTCCGCATGGATAAGCTATCCGATGAATCATAAATTTACCTTATAAGTCAGTATTCTATCGTAATTAGCGGAAAACCGATCGTAATACGTGTATCCTGATGCTCCTCATCTTCATGCACAGCCATCTGCATATGCACCAGATGCTCACCACTTTGAACCGCCAGAGGCAGCTTCGGTGCTTCATAGGATACAGCTATCGTCGTCGCATCTGTATATCTTTCTTTTGCCTTCATGGACAAGCTTTCTGCTAACCGTGTCTCTGTCAGCTTCATCAGTTGGTTAACGGGCTCATTTGAATGCAGTGAATGCTGAATGGACGTATTCCATACTGCTTTTACTCCTAGAGTCGCCAATTGTGCAGCACAAAGCTTATGCAGCTGGATTAACTGCTCACGTCCTGCATTGCTACTCTCCAGTTGAACGACCATATACCATTGACCAGCTAGCTGCTCCATCACGTTTAAGCGGATTTTTAGTTCTCCGCTACTGCCAACCGAACGATACACGGTGTGTCCGTTTTCCTCTACCTTGTTTACGGCGGGAATATTTAGTTGATCGGCTATCTGGACCGCCATGTCTGCCGGATCTTCACCGTAAGAAGTCCAATCACCTTGCCATTTCACAACCACTTTATCCAGTATACCGGGAGCAGTATCCGAGACAGCCAATACAGAGCGCAAATCCGTTTCTGCCTTGCGGAAATACGAGTCATATTCAGTCGTTTGAAACGTCCCATAACGCCAGCCTACGAGTAACAGCACCGTTCCGAACACTGCAACAGCTACCATCCCTTTTTTGATGACCTCTGCTTTTAACATCGTCGTTCCTCCCGCTCCACAAGCATCCGATTCTTACAGGCACATTCTTGGCGTTTTTTCGGCTGGCTTGGAATCTATCAATCTATCAATAGCTTTCCCGTTGCCAGAGATTTTATACACGCAAAACGCAGAAGCCCACGTTTTAAAAATTATCGTTTACCTGCTGGGTGTTCGACCATACGTTATAGGCATCGTAAGAATAGACTGTGATCACAATGTATCTTATACAGAAAGAGGTGAAATCATGTTTCCCATATATCCTGTAAATGAAGCCAATGTGGCACCTCATGGTGGACGATTGGTCTGTGCTGTTCTACATGACGGAACACGACATGTTGGTATTCTCAGCGGGTGTGGCAAAGGCAAGCTGATGTTAAACGGATATCCATCCTCCTTTCCCAACAGTCTCAATGCCGGAAAGTATAATAACAAGGGAAAACAAGAAGCCAAGAAGATATCCTCCAAAAAGAAAAAACAAAACTCTAAAAACAAAGCACGTTCCTCTGCCAAAATAAACAGCTTAATCAAACCTCCCAGTGAGCCCTTAAGTCCGTCCTTTCCCTATGACACACGTGGATTTGCCGGAAATAGCTACGGTGGATATGGAAATGGTGGACCAGGCTATGGCCGCGGATATGGTAGTTATGGTGGATATGGACACGGAGCTGGACTTGTGCTGGATTTGGCCTTAATCGCCTTTCTGTTCTTACTTATTTAAATACCGTTTTCAAGAGCAAAAAAACCGGAGAACTAATACAAGTCTCCGGTTCATTGTATTTCCCTATTTAAATTGTGGAACCTGTTCAACAGCGTAGAAGTGCTCCACTCTTTGGTATCTCATAGTATCAGTCCGTTCTACACGCTACTCTGCTAATCCGTTTTTGTAGGCATAGATTGCCGCCTGTGTGCGGTCCTCCACTCCCAGCTTGGCGAGAAGATTGGTGACATGGAATTTAACTGTCTTAATCCCGATGATCAGCTCATCCGCAATATCCTGATTGGATTTACCTTGTGCTAACAGCCGAAGCACTTCCATTTCACGATCCGTCAGTTCCGCATGCGCAGGCGCTTCAGCCTGTGGCTGTCGAAATCGGTTCATCATCTTGGAGGCCACCTGTGACTCCAGCACGGATTGTCCGCGTGCCGCTGCACGAATCGCATCCGCAACCTCGGATGCGCGGGACGTTTTGAGCAGATAGCTGAACGCACCCGCTTCAATAACCGGATACATTTTCTCATCGTCCAAATAACTCGTCAGTACGATAACCTTCGTCTCTGGAAGCAAGCGTGTCACTTGGCGAGTCGTTTCGATTCCATCCATACCGTCCATAACCAGATCCATTAAAATCACGTCCGGCTTGTACTCTGTAGCCAGTCGTATGCCTTCTTCCCCACTCCCGGCCTCGCCTACCACTTCAATGCCATCTTCCGTGCCCAGCACCGCCGCCAGACCAATTCGTACCATTTCATGGTCGTCTACCAGCAGTACGCTAATCGGCAATTCCGTTTCCATGATCATCGTTCCTTCCGCTTTCATCATTTAAAACCGGCACCGATACCTCAATTCGTGTCCCTTTCCCCGGGGCTGTTATATATTGTATAGCTCCCCCAATCTCACTGACCCGTTCCTGCATCGTGGACAATCCATACGAAGTCTGTTTTTTCTCATCCAGCTCGAATCCAATTCCGTTATCCCTAATCGTTAACCGAACGGAATCCGTGCGTTGCACGATACGAATCTCCATACGGCTTGCTTTGGCATGACGCAACGTGTTGGACATCGCTTCCTGAACAATTCGAAACAAATGATTCTCAATGCCTTTAACCAACTGTACTCCGCTCTCCATCTCAAAATCAATCTCCATGGGAACCTTGGCCTGCAATTCCTGTATCAAATCACGTAATCCCTGCTCCAGCCGCTTGCCTTCCAGATAAACAGGCCGTAGATGAAGCAGCAACGCTCGCATTTCCGATTGCGCCACCGAGGACATTTCTTCAATCAATGCAACCTGACGCTGCGCCTTATCAAAATCCTTATCCAGCGTCCTGCCTACAGCCGTTGCCGTCATCGAAATCGCAAACAATTGCTGTGACACTGCATCATGTAGCTCCCTCGCCAATCGTTGCCTTTCCTCGACAATCGCGGTCACTCTGGCCTGTTCTGCCAGCTGTGCATTGTTGGTGGACAAGCGTTGTAAAGAAGTAACCTGCTCTTGCCATTTGCTCCCGATTCGCTCCAGTTGCTCCCCCAGCCTGCCTAGCTCATCATGCCCCAGTGGTGGCAGCTCCCGAGCAGGGGTCCCCTTTTCCCACATCAGCAGCGTCTCCCGCAGCTTTTCCAGCCTGCTTTTAAAGCGGTAGCTCTCATAAAATCCGTACATTGCCCCTGTACCAATCAGTACCAGTATAACGGCTCCTGCAAATTTCAATATCATTCCCCAGGTTGGGAACGACTTCACATATCCATATGTATACAGCATATAAAAGACAACTACGCCCACAACAACACACAGGAGGATACCTTCACCCATACTGCGGGTTACCATGTTGGACGTTTTTTTATGATCCATTCCGGCTCCTCCTGATTCAATAAAATCGGACGCGGACATCGCCCGCCAAGTACGAAACGACAAACTTCACTTTATATTCACTCTGCTCAAAATGGGGAGATTTCCAAACCAGTCGATTGAGCATACCTGCCTCATGATCCCGGTCAAACTGAATCTGCCCAAACAATACGAACATCTCCACCTCTACACCGTAATTATCCGGCAACGTGATGTCAATGTCGCCGAAGATTCCCTGCAAAAATATGACGGATTCACGTTCTTCTGGGAGAGCCAACGTCAGATCGGCGTCCACATCCCCAACTACATGCCATATACTTGTGCTGCGCAAGCTCCACGGCACTTCATCCCATTTATGATTGGATATGAAATTGTGTTTGAATATCGAGCTTTGACCCTTATGCAGCTTTCTTGAACGTGAATAGAATACAGCTAATGATGCCAGTGTAACTACCACAAACAGGAACAAATGATCCAGCACCAACAGTCCAGCACCAATCGCGAGCATCGTGTAACCCTTTTTGATCTTGGAATTGCGAATCTTATATATTCCGGTCAACATCAGGATCAGTGCAACCACGGAGAGGAACCCAATCCACTGACCGAATAAAATGATAATCCCGATTGCGATACCCGCCAGTGCCAAGGCTGATTTCCTTTTCTCCATGCTGCACCCCCTTTATTTATACGGAAGGAAAAGCCATAGTGGCGCGACATTCCGCCATATGGCTTTTCCGAATCATACAGATTGAGCACGATCATTGACCAGTGTCCATTCCATACAGCATATCATAATGTCTTATTTTCGAGTAGTCAGTCCTTCTTGATATCTACTGGTTTAGCACCCGTTTGAATTTTGGATTTGAGCTGTTGAAGCTGCTCATCCACTTTGAACTGTTTTTCAGCCTCAGCCGGGTTGACATAAGCTTCCCCCGGAGCTTGACGGTAAGGGGCACGCAGCACGTCAGCTTCCGCTTCCAATTGCATAATTTTTTCTTCCATCCGGTGGAAGCCCAGCGAAGCAGACCCGCTTTCAATGGTATGCAGACTGTTGATCTGCGACAATTGCTTTTTCGCCTTCGCCATTTGAGCACGGGATACCAACTCATTGCGCTTGTTGCGCATTTTGTAGAATTCATCCTTCATATCGTGAAGCTGTTGTACCAGTTCTTTGGCTTGAAGCTCGGCTTGAGTGTGCAGATCACGGTACTCATCCTGCTTTTGTGCAAAATAAATCTTTTCGCCCAGCAGCTTACGCGCTACTTCCTCCTGGCCGTTCCGCAACGCGGATTCTGCTTGTTGTTCACGCTCATTAGATACTCGTACTGCTTCCTCCAAGCGCTGTTTCATGCGACGTTCATTTGCCATTTGCTTGGCTACCGTTACTTCGGCCTCGTGAATTTCCGCCTCCATATCGCGCAGATATTGGTTCAGCATAATAATCGGGTCTTCCACTTTATCCAGCACTTCATTCACCGATGCTCTTGTCATGTCCTTCATTCTTTTAAAGATTCCCATTATTTACGATCTCCCTTCTCGAATTGCTCTACTTTTTTGCGTAACTCTGCCAACTCTTTTTTCATTGCTTTTTTCTCGATATCTTCCATCATGGAATCCAGATCACTGTTAGGACCTGTGTTAAATTGGGATGAATGGCGGGCATCTTGACCAAAAGATTGGCTCGTATTACCGTATGCTCCACCTTGATTGTAGCCAAATCCCGGTCCGTACTGCGATCCGGTGCTGTTCCCACCATAATAGCGTGAGTCCTGTTGGTTGTAAGGCCCGCTGTTGGGACCAAATCCTCCATCATAAGGAGATCTCGGCTCCTTGGAGATAACCAATGCCGCAATCACATAAATCATAAACGTGGTTCCTGCTGTAATAAAGAAACTGATCACAACCAGAATACGAATCCACGTTGAGTCCATCCCTGTTGCATCAGAAAGACCGCCGCATACACCTGTTAATACTCTATCCCGGTTTGATCGGTAAATTCGGGTCATAATCAACTTACTCCTTCCCGCTGTTGTTCAGCTTACTCTTCAGTCTCGCCCACTCTTGTTCGAGCAGCGATCCACCGCCTTGGGCATTCAGCTGACTGCCTTCTCCCCGCCGCAAATCACGCAGGCTCAGCGTTTCTGCTTCCATATCTGCTACCCGGTCTTCCAAGCGGTTGAACATTCGGGGAACATTTCGTCCACCGTATGTACCTGCCCGTTCGTTCATCTGCTGCTGTAGTCTCAACGTTTGTACACGTGCCGCATAATACTGACGCTTGCTGTTTACCATTTGATATTCCGTTTTTAAGGTATCCAGCTGTTGCTCCAACTCACACAGGGATTCACGGCTCTGCTCCAACAGTTCTCTGTACTGTTCTTCTTTTTCCGCATACAACATTTTCTCCTGGAGGGCCAGCTTCGCAACATGCTCTTCATCAGCCTTTAAAGCCAACAGCGCCTGTTCCTCCCGTTTAATCTGCATGGACACTGCGTGATCCAACTGTTGCTTCATCTGTCTTGTGTGCACTGCGTATTGCTGATGAAGCTTTTCCGCTTCTGCAATATCCTTGCGGGTGTTATACAAGAACTGGTCAATCAGTTGTATCGGATCTTGACTTTGTTCCAAATGCTCATTAAAGGTCGCTACGGTAATATCACGCATTCTACGAAAAACACTCATTTGCGTCTGCTCCTTTCACATTTCGTATTTTCATATCTTCATACTTTCGTTTCTGTAATTCGCATTCACCCGCAAGTCCATCAATCTTAATAACGTCTTCTGCGGTCACTCAGCAGTGAAACACCGAATATGATTAACCCGATTGCCAGCAGTGGCCCCAAAAGCCAGGACAGTTTGCCGAGTAAAACGAGTACGCCAATTACAAGTACGATCCATCCGAAGACCACATTTCCTCTTTTCACACCGTAGTAACCTAACATGATCATCGCTATCGGGATTAAGTAACCGATCAAGTGTCCTACAAAGTGACCGAAAAACGGAGTAAACTTACCGAGCAGCATAATCGAACCCAATACAATCAGTACAATAGCCAACCCATTCCCTTTGTTAACTCTCATCATCTCTCACCGCCTTTCACTGTGTCTTGCTTATGTCCTTATTGTACGCTGATCTGGAGTTCTCCAAAACGGACCCCAGACGGTTTTTGAACCTAGACCTAAGTCGGGGGTGCATACAGACCTGCGGCTATCACCCTCTATGTTTTTCTGCCCCACGGGCTGTTGGGTGTTGCTCACCCGCTTCCTTGGAGCGTAGTGAAAGGACGAGACAAGCCAGTAACACTATAGCTGCAACCATATAAGGCAAGTTAATATGAACATCAAACCTATTCCCTTGCCTCTTTCCTCCAAACGAGGTCACGTCAGCGACATAGGCCATAATAGAAGGGTAGGCAACGCAGCCCCTGCCCCGTCCATGATCCGTGCAACAAACAAGATAGGAACGGAACTCGCAAGTCCAATAACTTTTTGCGTCCATAACGGTCAGACCGCTTTCCTGACAATGGTGATAATAAAAGCTGTGTCAGCGCAAAGACAGTAGCCATCAGTCCCATCGAGGAACGTTTCATCCCTAGCTCACTTATTATGTATTAAAAATTGCAGCCAGTATTATGATTAAAATCTAAAGAAAAAAGAGTTATGAAATTACTGATATCAGCAATTTCATAACTCTTTTTGGTATACCGGCGAGAGGACTCGAACCTCCACGGTTTCCCACTCGATTTTGAGTCGAGCGCGTCTGCCATTCCGCCACGCCGGCATATATAATTATGGAGGCGCCACCCAGACTTGAACTGGGGATAAAGCTTTTGCAGAGCTTTGCCTTACCACTTGGCTATGGCGCCAAAGTATAACGAAGCGGACGACGGGAATCGAACCCGCGACCCTCGCCTTGGCAAGGCGATGCTCTACCGCTGAGCCACGTCCGCATTAAGATGGCTGGGGATATAGGATTTGAACCTATGCATGACGGAGTCAAAGTCCGTTGCCTTACCGCTTGGCTAATCCCCATTAAAAGTAAAGGGCGACCGATGGGGCTTGAACCCACGAATGCCGGAGTCACAGTCCGGTGCGTTAACCACTTCGCCACGATCGCCGCAAAGACAAAAAAATTTGGCAGGGGCAGCAGGAATTGAACCCACACCAACGGTTTTGGAGACCGTTGTTCTACCTTTAAACTATGCCCCTATAAAACTGGTGGAGGATGATGGATTCGAACCACCGAACCCGTAAGGGAGCAGATTTACAGTCTGATGCGTTTGGCCACTTCGCTAATCCTCCAAAAATGGTGCCGGCGAGAGGACTTGAACCCCCAACCTACTGATTACAAGTCAGTTGCTCTACCAGTTGAGCTACACCGGCGCATAAATTATTCAATTAAAAGTGGCTCGGGACGGAATCGAACCGCCGACACGAGGATTTTCAGTCCTCTGCTCTACCGACTGAGCTACCGAGCCTTATTCTAAGGCTCTTCGACAAACAGTGTATTACTAAAATGGCGGAACTGACGGGATTCGAACCCGCGATCTCCTGCGTGACAGGCAGGCATGTTAGGCCTCTACACCACAGTTCCAAGGGTATTTCCTAAGGGAAATTAATTGCGGGGACAGGATTTGAACCTGTGACCTTCGG
>NZ_ASRY01000349.1 GCF_000520815.1 Paenibacillus maysiensis
TCAGAAGAACTGTCGCACTTGGCTTGACAATCCGTCCCATAAAAAAAGACCTGCTCCTAAAAGCAGGTCATGGAATGAAATATTTTTTAGTACTAAAGAATCTTCATATTCCTCCGTGGTGCCATGCCGGCTCATAATTATTCCCATTTCCCTGATATGGGAAAGGGGTAATAATTACTGTCAATAATAGAAAGCTAGTCACCAATAAGATTGAAGCCATTTTACTCTTCATATACATCCACCTCACTAATCAAATTTCGGTAGACTGCATTTGCATCAGATGATGCATTCTCTCTAAAAGACTCAAACAGTCTCACACATTCAAGTATATATGACTTATTATTAATTGCAGTAGATTTTTCCAAACAGCTTAACAAGAATCTAAAACCTTCTGAAAACATCCCCTTATGCAAATAGTAAACAGCCAATTCCTTTGAAAAATGAGTAAAGCGTTCTACAAAGAATTGTTGATTGTACACGCCTACATTTTCTTGTTCCTCCATAAGAGATAAAATTTCCGCTTCAAATTGCTGAAGTACATCATCTACATTTATATTATATCGATTAGCTGCTTCAACTATGTTATCTAATGCGGGAAGGATTTCATCTTTTTTCGAAGAGAAATAAGCAATATAATCAGGAAGTACGCTTACCTCGCCTGACATAAGCTTATTCAAATAAGTATTTGCTTCGGCCCACTCTTTAAATTGGTGTTTCCACTTCAGGGTTGTTTCGTCCTCTTCCTTTACCCAGTTTAAATCGGCATATTTTTGGATATGTTTAAATCCTGTCTCATAGTCTTTTTTAGCATCACAGACTTCAGCCTGAAGTAAATATGAAAATGCCCAATATACAAAAGGAGAGTAAATCGGATTTTGTGGATTTTCTTTCTCTTTTTTATGTTGCTGGCTACCTAGCTTGTATTGAATTTCAGCTCTGTCTCCCAAAATTTTAGCGAATTTGTTTACTTTGTCCCACTTGCGCAATTTGCGATATGTATTCACTAAATCCTTTAACGCATCTAGTTGGACAATTACATCAAGACGATTAACGTAAGTCTCAAACTGCACGGCTGCTTCATAGTTTTTTTCCTGGTCATCCCCTTGCCTGCTCTGAAACAGGCGGTACTGACATAGAGCCAAGCGCTCCGAGTGCTGCTTATTTTCACTTAGAGCAACATTCTCATAAAGTATGGCCGCCGCCTCATACAAACCGTCTTCAAAAAATTGTTCAGCCAGTTCAAATAATGGAGTAGCGTAGCCCAACTTATCCAGTAACATATCCACGACCTGCTGAATGCAATCCAACTTATTCAATTTTGCGCAACTTTCCAAAAACGGACTCATTCTACGCCAGTTGGGACTAGCATCAGCCAAACATTCGGGGATATAACGTTCATAATAATAACCAACGGGATGCCCCATCGCTTCTGTAATTCGGTCTAGCTGATAGACTGAAAACTTGCGGTTACCATTAACGAGACCGCTAACCGTGCCGGGATTCATATTTGATTTCCTAGCCAGATCGCTAATGTTTAAATCATGTTCGTTCATGTACTTTATCAATTCTGCGAGTATCGTGGTTGTATTGGACAAAATAAATCACCCCTTTAAAGGAAACTTATTAGGATATCAACCCATTTAAAATAGGAACATCAGAATCAAATGCTAAAATGTCAATTTTGGAAATGAGTATACCATCTTTTGGGATGTTTTCATATACCTTTCAATACGGCGGTTGGAACGCGGAGCGGCCTTAGCCATACAATATTTCATCTGAATGTAAAAGGGGATGATGATGTTGGCTACCTTCTCGGCCGCCCTTCAAGTGAAGAAGCGGATGGCCAAGCGAGTCTTAAAAATGTCCGGTGTCCACGGCATCGGCGTAGGGTACAGGGACCCTGCTCATCCAAAAAGGGGGGCCGCTGTCATTGTGTACACAGACCGGCTGACCACAGCCTCTACCGGACTTCTGTCGGCCACAGCACTAGGCAAGCAAACGAGCGTTCCTGTCCGAATTGTAAAGTCTGGAAAGATGAAAGCCCATGCCACGGACTACATGACGCGTATACGCCCGGTCATCGCCGGCTACAGTGTCGGGACGATTGAAGGCTCCGGTACGACCGGGCTGGTCGTCGCGGTAACTGGAACGCCGGCTACACGTTATCTTTTCAGTAATAACCATGTACTCAACCCTTCCAATACAGACAATCGGGAGGCCACGCTTCAGCCAGGCGGAGCCGATGAGGGGACGGCTACCCGAGATCGTATAGGGCGGTTGTATCGTTATGTACGCTTAAACCCAACGGGGACCAATTTTATTGATGCGGCGCTTTCCTTGCCGACTCGCAACAGCTTGCTCAGTCCGCGTTACGCTACGGTAGGAGTAGTCCCGGGACATGTGACCGCTTATCGTGTGGGAGAAAGATTCAAAAAGGTAGGGCGTACGACCGGATTGGTAAATGGCACGGTAGAGTCTGTCTATACGGATTTGCAAATTAATTACGGCGGAAGCTTGGGGCTGCTGACCTTCGAGGATCAGACCGTTATTAGAGGTACCACCCCTGTATCGCTGCCTGGGGATTCCGGCTCTGTCTGGCTCAGACAGTCGGATAATTATGCGGCAGCGGTCAATTTTGCAGGCACGGCAGATGGTCGTCTGTCCATTGCTTTCCCGGTGCAGTGGTTCATGCAGGCGTTCAACACACGGGTAGCCCGCCCCGTCGGGGCAGGCAGGGTGCGCAGAGTAGATACAGGATCATCCCCCCGCTCTTATACAAGACAGCTCACCAGCGAGGAATTGGCACGTTTGAAGCCAAGAACAACGCGGATTAGACGGAGCTAACGAGAGCCGCCGCCTTTTTTACTCAAATGAATAGGACATAAATCATTCACGGCACGAATCATTCACAGCTTAAAAAGTTAATGGCATAAAATAATTATATCCGCTTAATCTGCTCTTTCAGCATACGAACTGGCTACCATGTTAGGGACTACAACGGCGCAGCTTACCTGCTTGGTTTAAATGCAGCTATTGAAGCTGCTCGCGTCGGAGCGCCGGGGCCGCTACCTGATTACCTGATTGTAGAAAGCTTGGGAGTCGCGCTGGGTAGCGTGGCTTTTTTTCATTTTGCAGGTACATATATAAAGCCATTGTTACTGCGTCGCATCATCATATAAACTAGACATATGCCGGAATAAGCACTCAGAAGGTGGAGATAGCTATGGAAATTAAGATAGAGTTGCCGAAAATTCCTTCAGACTTATCTGTATTATCCGATGAAATGTACTCCTTACGATCCAAGGATGAGTTTAGCACGGGGTCTGTAGAGGATATGACTATGGATCAGGTGGAAGCTGCCAGGGTTTCATTTGAGAAGATGGTTTTTAAAAATGTTACGATTATGGAATCGGCATTGCCGGAAAGTGAATGGACAGATGTTATTTTCGATAAATGCGACCTGTCTAATATTAACTTTTCCGGTTCCTTTATTCACCGGGTAGAGTTCAGAAATTGCAAGCTGCTCGGAACAGACTTCTCCAGAAGCAGACTCCAAAATGTTCGTTTTCTGGATTGCTTAGGGGATTATTCAATGTTTCGCTTTGCCAATTTCAAGCAGGTTGGTTTTGAGGATTGTTCATTGATAAGCTCCGACCTTTATCATTTGACGCTACAAAAAACCTTTTTTACCCGTTGCAATATGGATCAGGCCATGCTGTCGGGGTCCAAGCTGAAGGGGATTGATCTGAGCGATTGCGAATTCGATGGACTACAGGTGGATATCGAAGACCTGGATGGGTGCATGATCTCTCCGCATCAAGCTTCGTCTTTTGTGGGGCTGTTAGGGCTAGTGATTAAATAAGGGGGATCATTATGTTTCAGTATCAGGAGCAGCAATATGAGGGCATTGATTATAGCGGGAAAGATTTAAGGGATGGTGAACTTATTCGTTGCACCTTTGAACGCTGTACTTTTACGAACGGTTCGTTGGAGGAAATCATGACCAGCGAATGTCGTTTTATCGAATGTGATTTTCAAGGAGCGCTGTTGAACGGTTCTATTCATACTGAATCGGCTTTTATAAATTGTAACTTTATTGAAGCCAACCTGTTCGTCTCCAAATTCAGCAATTGTAAAATGACGGGCTCGGACTTTTCAAAAGCAAAAATAGACGGCATTACGCTCGTTCAGGGGGATTGGTCTTATACCAATTTGCGGCAGGCCCGGCTGGAAAAGCAGGATTTGAGAGGAGTACGCTTTTATGAAGCGGATCTCTCGGATGCCAATCTGCAGAAGGCAGACCTCAGAGATTGCGACCTGACCAGAGCTATTTTAGCTCATGCCAAGCTACAGGGAGCCGATCTACGTGGTGCTACTATGGATGGAGTCGATTTTAAAGCACTTGTTGTCAAAGGTGCACGGATGGATCAAGACCAGGCTCTAGCGTTCTTGCGTTCATATGGTGCGAAGGTCGATTAAGGCGAGGGTTCCACTCATTTTTTAATACGATCCCAAGCCTGAAGCAGACGGTTAATGCCTTCAATCATTTGGTGTTCCGTTAAATGGGCAAAAATAAAACAGGCGGATGGTGGGCCTGGTGTCAGTTGGTAGTCGGCTGCATCACGCCATGTGACTCCGAAAGACAGTGCTGCCTGCATCAATTGCTGATACTGAGCAGGCTCATGCTTCCAGACCGCATAGGCATGCAGGCCGCAGTCAGTCTGATGCCAGTGAAACAGTCCACTCAACTGCTGCATTTCGCGCTCGAACATCTCGTAACGTGATCTGTACATCCGGGTCATCCGGCGCAGATGGCGAACATAGTCGCCGCGTATCATAAAGCGTGCCAGTGCGCGCTGTTCCAGACGGGCAGGCGGCAACGGGTCATATAGCCGTTTGGCGGCTGTTAGCGCTTGGGCCAGTGCAGCGGGCAGAATAGCGTAGCCCAGTCGAAGACTGCTGAACATGCTTTTGGAAAAGGAGCCGACATAGATGACACAATCCGCTCGATCCAGTGCTTTCAGCGGTTCAATCGGTCGTCCTGCCCAACGGAATTCGCTGTCATAGTCATCTTCGATAATCCACGCACCTCTGGACACCGCCCATTGCAAAATATGCTGACGGCGTGCTAATGGCAATACAGCTCCGGTTGGAAACTGTCGTCCCGGTGTAACAAATAGTAAGCTGGAATCCCAATCCTGCGGAATAATTCCTTGTTGATCCAGCTCAGCAGCTTGTACCTGTCCGCCCGATGCAGTAACCGCACGATGGATACCAGGGTAACAAGGATTTTCCAGCACGATGGGATCTTGCTCATTAATAAGCAACTGGCATAATAACGTGATCACTTCCATGGAACCACTGCATAATACGACTTGCTCCGGGTGGGCCGTAATTCCCCGTGTTCTTCCAACATGTTGACAGATCGCTTCGCGCAACCATTCATCACCATTCACTGGTGCTGTCATCAAGGCAGACGAAGGCTTTTGCAGGTCTTTGCCAGCGGCAGCCATTGCGCTTTTCCATGCGGTCAGTGAACTGCCCTCCAACACCACTTCTCCTGCCTGAAAGGAAATCAAGGGTTGTTGAGCCTCATCTTCATTCACAGCAGAAGCAGAAGACGGTTGTGACTCTCTTTCCATCTGCATGATCCGTTGTCCCCATGCTGACAAAGCTGGGGTTGTTTGTTTTACAGAAGGTGCTTGCTGGCTCTGCTTATCAATCTGTGACTTGTCCGGCAGCATCGCTGTCTGTTCAATGACAAAGGTCCCTCTGCCTACCGCCGTTTCCACATATCCTTCTGCCAACAGCATATCGTAGGCTTCTGCAACACTTCCCCGCGAAATTCCATACATCACAGCCAAATCACGACTGGAAGGCAGGCGCGTGCCGCTGGCAAGTGATCCGTTCAGAATTCCTTCCCGAAGGGCATGATACAAGGCCAAATATTTATGATGATACAGTTGAATAGCACGCTGATAAGCAATCGTAATATCCATATCCTTCTCCTTTCATTGGACTACTCATTTTCGATCATATTGGATCTATTCATTGATCCATTTTCAACATAATCTGAAATGTATCGCTGGTCAATAGACGAAAGGAGCATGATCCATGAGAAGAAAAGAATTTACGGTGGCAGAAGAAGAGGAAATAGAGCTATTTCTGAGCGAGGTCAGCTTCGGTTTTCTGGGTATGAACAGCGAGGATGGGTTCCCGCGGGTTGTACCCTTGAATTTTGCTTATGGAAATGGTGTTTTTTATATTCATGGCAGCCGTGCCGGAGAGAAGATGGAACGGATAAAGGAGGACAACCGGGTTACTTTTTCCGCCGCCAGAGAGTATGCACTCATTCCGTCTTATTTTACAGATGAACATATGGCGTGTCCGGCGACTTCATTTTTTAAAAGTATTACCGTGCGAGGTCATGCGGAACAGGTAGTGGAACTGGAAGAAAAGGCATCTGCCTTTTCCATTTTTATGAGTAAGCTGCAACCGGAGGGAGGCTATGAACCTATCGATGCCAGCGATCCCCGGTATGCTTCACGTCTGAAAGGGGTCGCGCTGATCAAGATTGTACCGGATGAGTGGACCGCCAAATTCAAATTCGGGCAGAATGTTAAAGAGCAGGAACGTCAACAGATTATCGACGGTTTGCAAAACCGAGGGCGGGATGATGATCTGACAACCATTGAAATGATGCGCAAATATTGTCCTCACCACTGATCCGGCTTCATCTTTCCTGCTCGCTCACGGTATAATTGGTTAATACTACCTTAAGGAGAGATGCCCTTACATTTTCAAAACCTTCATTTCTTTTGTATTAGGACTTTGGAAGGACAGGCATATATCATCCTCAAGCCCATTGTTCTTACCGCAAGGGAACTTTATAATACGATAGATTTGTGGAGTAAGGGGGCAGGGACCGTGACAAGAGCAGGAGTCAGAGGTCGGGAAGGTCGACGGTTGTTACTGGAGGCAGGGGCTGAGGAATTCGCTCAGACCGGTTTTTATCATACCAAGGTAAGTTCGATCGCGGCGCGTGCAGGATTGACGCAGCCGGATTTTTATATTCATTTTGAGAGTAAGGAACAAATGTATGAGGAGCTTGTTGAGAGCTTCCGAGTGTTGGTGAATGAGACGGTCCAATGCATGAAGGTGGAACCGGATCAAAGCCAAGCTGAAATTTTGAGCCGGGGGCTAGTGTTTCTGGAATCCATTTTTCGTATGTTATCCAATAATCCGGCGATAACCCGTGTCGGATTTTACCAGGCGTCCGACTCGGTGCGTATCAAGGCAGAAATGGCAGGTCATATTAAAAAGCATCTGCTTGCGGCACAACGATGGGGTTCTTGCCGCGAGGAATTGGACCCGGAGCTGACGGCGGAATGCGTCGTTGGCTTGATTGAACGGTTGACGTTAACCCAATTGCTGACTGGACGCGAAAGTCCATCCGTGCTTGCCAAGCAGACGCGAAACCTGCTGTATCACGGCATGCTGGCGCATGAAGGATAACGGAACCAAAGCGAAAGACCTACATTTGGGCGGGAGGCGCGGCAGCTGTACCTATCATGGTTGGCAACATACGCATAAAATGCTTTTGTAAACCATGAAGGGAGGAATCAGTATGTCTGGAGTAGGCGCTGGTTATGGAGCTTTCACATCTACAGGAGCGATTCTGGTACTTTTCATTTTGCTCGTTATCATCTCTAAAGCATTCGTTATCTAACTCGTTGTTAACAATCTGAATTGAATTCCGGCGATGTATTTGTAATCAACGGAGGGAGGAGGAATTTGAGATGGGTGAAGTAGAAAGAGGTTGTTGCGGTGGCTACGGCATGTGGACTTCCACTGGTGTTATTCTGGTACTCTTCATTTTGCTGGTTATCATCACTCGCACTTTGTTCATCTAATTTATATATTTCATGGGCTTGAGCGCCGATGCTTCGGGCCTATGAACCTGCAAGTCGAAACAGGAACCGTCTCCAATAGGGGCGGTTTCTTTTTTTTCTCCAAAGTTAACGTTGACGTTAATGTTAGATAGGCGTAGTATTTATATATAAACTTTTTCATAAGGTGGGTGTCATGGTTACGTATAAAATTGATGAGGTCGCCAAGCGATGTGGTTTGACCAAGCGAACCATTCGTTATTATGAGGAAATCGGTCTGTTACCCTCCCCGCAGCGCAGCGAAGGGAATATGCGGCTGTATACGCAGGAGGATGTGGATTTACTAAAAAAAATTGTGAGTGCCAAGGAAGTGCTTGGTTTCTCCCTGCAAGAGCTTCAGCGTTACATGTCCGCAGCGGAAATGCTCAAGGGTCAGCGGGAGGAATATCGTGAGCGAACGGATATCCTGCATCCCGTTGAGCGCCGGGCCATGTTGGAGGATATGGAGGTAACACTAAACGAACAGTTGGAGCTGATGGAGGGAAAAATCAACAGCATCCGTATGCTCCAGACCGAGCTGGAGGAGCTGCGGGTCAGGGTTCGCGAACGGAAGGTTCTGCTTGATAAGGAGCTTGGCAGCGAACCGTCATAAGCGAATCATTTTACATTTAGATCTGGAGGTTACATCCTACTATGAGTTCACAACACGCATTACCTGATGATTTAAAGTTACCTGATGAGTTAAAAAAACAGGCAGGCTTGCTGTCTCAGCCCAAGGCGGTATGGGCGGTTGCTTTTGCCTGTGTTATTTCATTTATGGGACTGGGATTAGTCGATCCTATCCTTCCGGCCATCGCCGATCAGCTTCATGCCACCAAGAGCCAAGTATCGTTACTGTTCACCAGCTATAATCTGGTGACAGGCGTGGCTATGCTGATTACGGGCGTAGTGTCCAGCCGATTGGGTGTCAAATGGACGCTGCTGACCGGAATATTGCTCATTATTGTGTTTGCCGGGTTGGGTGGTACAGCCGATACGGTTGGCGGGATTGTGGGCTACCGGGCAGGCTGGGGTTTGGGGAACGCCCTGTTTATTGCAACGGCGCTGTCCGCGATTGTAGGTCTGTCCACTTCGGGGACGGCTAAAGCGATTATTTTGTATGAGGCGGCACTGGGTCTCGGGATTTCGGTCGGCCCACTGCTTGGCGGTGAGTTAGGCTCCATTTCTTGGCGAGGTCCGTTCTTCGGTGTAGCTGCGCTGATGGTCGTAGGATTTTTGTTCATTACATTTATGCTGCCTTCGATTCCAAAGCCTAAAAAGCGCGGCTCGATTGCCGATCCGTTCAAAGCGCTCACTTATCCGGCCTTGCTAACGCTGGGCATTGTGGCTTTGTTGTATAACTTCGGATTTTTTACGCTGATGGCGTATTCTCCATATGTGATGCATCTGGACGAGCACGGTTTGGGCTATGTCTTTTTCGGCTGGGGGATTATGCTGGCCTTTACCTCGGTGTTTGTAGCACCGAAGATTCAAGCACGCTTTAGCGTGGTATCTTCCATTAGTGTCATGCTGACGCTGTTTGCTATTGATTTAGGCGTCATGGCTATAGGGACGGTGGCAGGCTCGCCAACGACTGTCATTGTCGCGGTGATCGTGGCTGGTATTTTTCTGGGGATTAACAATACATTGATCACAACGGCTGTGATGCAGGCTGCTCCGGTGGAGCGCTCCACGGCATCTGCGGCCTACAGCTTCATGCGCTTTTTGGGCGGGGCGATTTCGCCGTGGCTTGCAGGGAAGCTGTCCGAGTGCTATACGGCGGAAACTCCATTTTATTTTGGTGCATTGATGGTACTGCTGGGTGTAGTGGTGCTGATCGTACGTCGTCGACATATGCAGGATATACAGATTGATGCTCACTAACAATGAACTTCTGAGGAGGAAAAGAGTATGAGCGAATACAAGCATATTCTGGTCGCGATTGATGGTTCGCAGCACGCTATGAAGGCGTTGGAGACAGCCAAAGCGCTGTCCAAACAGCTTCAGGGTGAACCGCGTCTGACCGTATTGCATGTGAACCCGGCTTTATCCATGAATGAGCCCCCGGTTGGGGTGGATGTGGATGAGCGAATTGAGGAGGAAGGGCGTCATATATTAGAGCCAGCTTCCGACTTTTTGAAGGACGAGGGTCTTTCGTACCGCATGCTGGCGGGTCATGGTGACCCGGCGAGTGTTATTTGTAAAAGTGCAGAGCAGGAGCAGGTGGATCTGATCATTATGGGAACGCGGGGAAAAGGGCTGGTTTCGGAAATAATACTGGGCAGCGTCAGCCATCATGTAATCCAGCATGCACCTTGTCCTGTGCTGACGGTAAAATAAACGTTAACAGCAGCATTTATTTATTGGTGGTGAATGGAAAGCAGCACAATTGTATACGGCACTGAAATCAGTCGTATTCCGGAGAAGTGATTGCTGAGGTGGCAGAGGCCACAGCAGAGGCCACAGCAGAGGCTGCCAAGGCTGCCATTCAGGCGGCATCCGATGAAGGGACAACCAATGTTTTGATTTGGCATATATACTTTTTGCTGATTCAGAAATATTCCTTGTCTACGTAGTGGAATTATCTCGAGAAGAAAAATGGTTTAGAATTGAAGAAAACTGAAAATTAGATACAAAGAACCACCGGATATAGGTTATTCGCCTGAAAGTCATCCAGTGGTTCTTTTTGCCCAATGTGTAATTCTCGCCATGGACGCCATGGGTTTTGTCGGTTAGCTATGATGCTGCGTGTCACGGTTCAAACGTAATTGTACATGGAATTTGTGATGTATACCTATGTAGGATTGCAAGCTGTAGTTATAGCATTTTTTTGAGCTGGGAAATACGGGCTTGGGAAACCTCAAGTATCTTTGCATATTCGTGCTGTGCTGCATTGGGTTGCTTCTGCATCAATTCTTTTAGGCTTTCGATCATCTGTTGCGTCGAACGGCGCAGACGTTTGGATTGCTTCATTGGCCTTTCTCCGTTGGAGAAAGTCGTTTTGGACGGCCTTGTGATAGGGGTGAAATTTGTACCATTCTTCAAATTATGAATACATTCCCCACAAATAAAGCTGTCTCTAAAATAAGTCAACTGCTCCGTAGAACCACACATTTTACACGTCACCCCGGTATATTTTCGTAAGGCGAGAATACCCGTTTCCTCATCAGCAAAAATCTCAACAGGATCACCCATCTTGTAATCCATTGAAATACGCATCTCTTTGGGAATGACGATACGACCTAACGAATCTAAGGGACGTGTCATACCTGTACTTTTCAAATGATAACCTCCTTTTTTTATATCCTTATAATACTAAATAAAGAGGAGAAAAAAGAATAGGCTTAGAGAAGCAATAGCATATATTAAGTAAACTGTTGAAAAGTATACAAGGAAATTCTATAAAATGGTATACTATTTTGTGAAAAAAAGAATTATTCTAGTACAACTTGTGTCTAATACCAGATTGTAATTGGATTTGTTACCACAGAGCAGCATCGTAACTTTATCCTATAAACGTGTTAAAGGGGTTGTTTATTGTGAACCATACAACCACGATTCGAGCAGAGCTTGATACATACATGAAGACAAACGGACTGAACATTACCCGACTTGGACGAACAGCAGGGCTAAATGCAGGTACGCTGAGTACCTTGGTAAATGGAAATCGTACGTTTTCCGTCGATCAACTGGATCGGATTACGGTAGTTATGGGACATCCCACCAGTGTCCTCACTAATTATGTGGAGTATATTTGCGCACCCCCGATAAATCGGAAAAAGAATTGGTTACAGAGCTTTTGAATATTATGATGGCGAGCAATCGACTCTGGAGCGAGAAACCTTCGTGGGTCACTCGCTCTTTTTTTGTATATTTCTCATTACTTTGCACTCTTTTCTATGAAAACTTATACTTATAGTTAAAGCTGACTTTAAGAAGTACAACAATAACGAGGAGGGGAATGAGAATGTACTCCATCAGAGAGGTTCAAATCAAGAGCGGACTGCCTGCATCTACACTTCGTTATTATGAAAAAGAGGGGATATTACCTGAAGTGGGGCGGGATGAGGGTGGAAGAAGAGTATATACAGAAAAACAAATTGACTGGTTAAGGTTTGTTATGGCTATGAAAGATACGGGGATGACGATTGAAGAGATTAAGGCATACCTTGAGCTTAATGCAAAAGGCGAAGCCACCGTACATGAAAGAAGAGATTTTCTCATAGCTCATAAGACAAAGGTAGAAGAGCACATGGCCCAAACACAACACAATTTGGAGAAAATCATTCAGAAGATCGCTTATTATGATCATGTGGTTATGGGAAAAAACTTCTCTTAACCAAGTATTTGATGAAAAGTTAAAAAAATCAAGAGCCGTTTGCTTAAAAAGCAAACGGCTCTTCGGAGGGAGCAGGGCACTATATATTTCTGGTAACCTCATACGCATCCCAGACAGCGTACATAATATTTTGTACTTGCTTGGCATCTCCGATTAAGTAGGCTTCGGAAACTTCATTTTGGATGTCTTCATAAAGCGATTGTTGAGGAGTATATCCTACAGCTAGAATCGCTGAATCGGCCTTTAGAATCGTTTCTTCACCATTTTTGTTTTTAAGAACAAATTCTTGATCGTTGGCATCTACAATTTTGGCGTTGGTCAGGAGATGGATATCCTTAAATGCAACAAGGTCACGCAGCATATCTTCATTTGCATGGCACAGGGGTCCGCCTACGGTTAAAATATCTTCTTGCATTTCCACCAAGGTTACTTTTTTACCTTGATCAGCAAGCCAGAGTGCAGTTTCGCATCCCACAAGCCCGCCCCCGACAATTACAGTGGAAGCACCGGGATCTTTTTTCCCAAGCAGAACCTCTTCTGCGGAATCGATGCAAGCTGCAAAGTCTGCAGACTAAAAAAAATATATATAACAGTACATTAGAGCTAATGCATGAAAAGAGCCTGGAAAAAATTGAAATTGAGGATATCTGTCGGAAGGCCGGCGTGTCAGTAGGGTCATTTTATAATCATTTCAAGACTAAAAGTGATATTTTGGTGGAGATGTATGCCCAGGCGGATGGCTACTTTGAATTGAAATTTAAGAATGAACTACCATCAGAAAGTATTATGCAGGATCTTATTCAATATTTTGAGGTTTATGCGGAATATAATCAGAATGTTGGTTTAGAGACGGTGAAACAGTTATATACAAGTAATAACAAGCTCTTCATTACTAAGGTCGTGGTATGCAAAATATACTTCAACAGATTATAGAGAGAGGGCAAGCCGTGGGAGAGTTGGATCAAAGCATGACATCCGAAGAGATAACAGACTACTTATTTATTGCAGCTCGTGGGGTCATGTACAACTGGTGTCTTCATGATGGCGACTCGGATTTAATTGTAAATATGCGTGAATATATGAGTCGCCTGCTCACGATCTTTAAATAAAGGAATTGATTTTATCCTAGGGTGTGTACGCAAACTGTAGATCAAGAGAATATTCTGGTAGAATAAGAGATATGAGACGAAGATACGAATTAACAGACCGTGAGTGGGAAGTCGTTCAGATGTTTTTGCCCCCAGTACGAAAATCACAAGGAGGTCGACCACCCAAAAACCGTCGTCAAATGTTGAATGCCGTCCTCTGGGTTGCCCGTACGGGTGCTCCTTGGCGTGATTTACCCGATTATTATGGTCCTCGGTCTACAGCTTTTTCTGGCGCCTGCAAAAGGCCGGCATTTGGGATGAAATCCTGAAGCACGTTACCATTGAACCTGATTTTGAGCAAATGATGATTGATTCAACGATTGTCCGAGTCCATCAGCATGGGGCCGGCGCAAAAGGGGGGCCAGCAAGCAAGCGATCGGACGTTCCCGAGGCGGATTAACTACGAAAATCCATGCCGTGGTGGATGCGCTGGGCTATCCGCTCTGCTTCGAATTGACACCTGGACAAGTACATGATTCGGTAATGGGTTACGATATGCTTTCGAAACTGGATTTACAGAATCGAGAAATTTTGGCGGATCGGGCGTATGATACCGATGTGATTGTGGCCTTAATAAAGGAACAAAATGCAACCGCCGTCATTCCAAGCAAACGCAACCGGCGAAAGAAGCGAGCTTACGACAATGATACGTATAAAGAACGGCATTTAATCGAAAGCTTTTTTAATCGAGTGAAACAGTATCGGCGCTTGGCAACCCGCTATGACAAGACAGCGAGCATGTTCAAGGCTTTTTTGGCGTTGATTTTGATAAGGATGTGGCTCAAATAGGTTTGCGTATAGGCTCTAATCAATCTAATCAATCTAATTAGGTCGATATTGTGGATGATCCTGGATAACGGCCGCATTCATCATGCAGCCCAAGTGCAAGATTTCTTGAAGCAGCATCACCGATTACAATTTGTTTTTCTGTCGAAGTACTCGCCTGACCTTAACCTGATTGAAGGTTTATGGAAGTGGCTAAAGAGCGATGTCGTTCACAACGTATTTTACAAGAAGTTTTATCATATTCGAATCAATGTCGCAGCCTTCATGAAACGCGTCAATGACAAATCGTTGGAGATCATTGATCGCTTGTGAATACGAATGTAATTCAAAAATTCAGTCTATAGAATTTATATAAACTATCAATTTTACAAATATCAATAAACATATTATTGTAAAAACAAAGAAATTGGAGGTGGCTTGACAATGAAAATTCTTATAGTAGGCTATTTTACACAAATTTCAAAATCAAATATTAAAAAATATTTTCCTAATGACTGGGACATTGTAATTGTGCCGCCGGGAAAAGAAATGCTGCATCATATTGGAGACTCCCAGGTAATCATACCTGAACATATCAAAGTGGATCGCGACTTACTTTCCATGGCAAAAAAATTGAAACTGGTACAGACGGGTGCAGGGTATGATAATGTAAATATTGATGCCTGCACGCAACTAGGTATTTGGGTAGCTAATGCTGCAGGAGTGAATGCGCAGGCAGTGGCCGAGCATGTAATGGCGCTGATGTTGTCTTATTATAAAAACATACCCTACCTTGATAGATTCATGAAAACCAGAATAGATGAAAAACAGTTGGATTATACAGGAAGTGAATTAAAAGGTAAAACGATAGGAATTATCGGCTTTGGTGCTGTCGGTAAAAAAGTAGCTGAGTTTTGCAGGGTTTTTGATATGAATGTGCTGGTTAATGCTAGACATGCCGTTGTACAACCTGACAGCTTTGTAAAAATGACGGATTTCGATAATCTTGTAAGCGTATCAGATATAGTCACTGTACATACGTCACTGAATCCGCAAACCAAACAACTGATTGATAAAGGAGTATTCAAAAAGATGAAGAATACCGCACTTTTTATCAATACGGCTCGCGGTGGGATTGTCAATGAAAATGACTTAATAGCTGCTTTAAAAGATAAAGAAATTTCAGGAGCATGCTTGGATGTGTTTGAATCTGAACCGCTTTCAATTGACAGTGAACTAAGGGATCTGAGTAATGTCATACTTACTCCCCATACTGCCGGCATGCCAGATGGCGTCAAGTTGCATAAAAAAAGATATGATTTCTTTGTGAATAATATAAAACATATAAAAAACGGTGAAGAACCCGAAAGCAAGCTTAATCAGGTGTTATAGTTCTCATAATTTTTCATTTTATTAAAAAAGCAGTCGATCAATTGGCCGTTCTTTATACGTATCCTGGTCATACGCCCGCTTCCTCCTCCGGTCTCGCTTGCTCGGAATCCATTACCGAATCATCTGCCTGTCCCGGTGTCAACTCAAAGCGGAGCGGATTCCCCAGTGCATCAACCACGAACGCCAGAAAAAGCTGTAGGCTGAAGACCAAGGGCCATTATAATCGGGTAAATAATGCCATGAAGCACCGGTACGGGCAACCCAGAGGACGGCTTCACAGTTTGCGTACACACCCTAGTCACAGGGACGGTTCACCACAAGCTTAACGGGTAAAAGGTAATACTAGGGCAATAATGCTGGGTTGACTCTCACGCCGCGTGAGGCTGTAGACTGTGTAACAAGGGAGGTGAAGCGGAATGGCTTACACGGTGAAGGAAGTATCCGGTCTGTCGGGAATCAGCGTACGAACTTTACATTATTATGATGAAATCGGATTGCTAAAACCCCATCATGTCGGGGATAACGGGTATCGCTATTACGAACAGGAGCAACTGTTGAGGCTTCAGCAGATTATGTTATACAGAGAGCTGGAATTACCGTTATCCGACATTGGCGACTTGCTGGAGCAGACGAAGGAAAAAACGGCCGAGGTTTTGTTGGAGCATCGAAGCAAGGTGCAGAACAAAGTCTTCCGCTTGCATACTCTCCTACAGACCATCGACGAAACGGTGGCTCATGTGAAAGGAGAACAGATGATGAAACCGGAGCAATTGTACCAAGGGTTTGACCCGGAAAAGCAGGAAATGTATGAACGTGAACTGACGGAACGTTATGGTCATGAGGCCGAAGAGAAGATTCAGGAGAGCAAGACGGCAACGACGAACTGGTCCAAAGAGGAGTATCTGGATTCCCAAGCAGAGGCAGGTCAGATTCATCGGCAATTAGCTGAAGCTATGAATAAGGGATTAAAGCATAACAGTGAAGAAGTGCAAGCTTTGATCCGGCGTCATCTCCAATGGGTAAGCCGATTCTATACACCTACTGCCGAGATTTATAGTGGGCTGGCAGACTTGTACGTGGAGCATGAGGATTTCAGTAAAATGTATGAAGGCTATCGCCCCGGACTGGCTGAGTATTTGCGAGCCGGGATGAAGGTGCTGGCAAAGCGGGAATTAAACTAACACTAGCTGGTGAAAAAGGCTGTAAGAGGTATGAAAAAGGGGTAAACAACAAGCCAATCCGACGGCCTGCTGTTCACCCTTTTTGTGTGTAAAGCAGCTTTACATGCTGCTATGTGTCGCTCTCATGCCTTGCTGACTGTTGTTTCCGTAGTGCTGAATGCTACCACTGCTTGCATAATGCTGCCCAGTCGTACCCATGTGTTGCGGAAAGCTTTGGCTCATGTGGCTTCCCGTACCATAGGAGGATGGTTGCATACTGTGGGAGGCGTAATTATCGCCAAATCCGGGCTGAGTCATTTGGCTGCTGGAGCGGATCGTGTTTTCCAATTGACTACACAATTGAATGACTTGTTGGTATTGCTGCATAGCTTGTTGGTGGTGCTGGATTGCGGTTTGGATCGTTTGAGCTGCATTACGTTCACGTTGCACCAGGTTTTCAAGACTGGATGCATTTTGTTGCTCCTGTTGCAGCAACTGTTGATACATCGTTGTCCCTTGCTGTGTTTGTTGAACCAGTTGCTGCATAATTTGTTCACATTGACGAAGCTGCTGTTGTGGAGCCATGGTGTTGTTGTACATTGTCATTAATCTCCTTCACCGGATGGTTTCGGGTTCCAGACCCTTATATATTGTGGTGAAGGAAGACGATGATTATACGCGGATTTTGATTACAAACTGGCTACCAGAATAGCCGTAAATTCCTCTAGGAATACACGATCTTCGTGGTCGAAGCGGGCTTTTAGCGGGCTGTCAATGTCCAGCACTCCCAGCAGTTCTCCGTTCTTGATGAGGGGGATGACGATTTCGCTATTGGAAGCCGCGTCACAGACGATATGGCCCGGGAACGCATGGACATCTTCTACGACAAGGGTCCGTCGCTCCACTGCGGCTGTACCGCATACACCGCGTCCCAGCGGAATTCGTATACACGCGGGCTGGCCCTGAAATGGACCGAGTACAAGCTCGGTTCCATCGTAGAGATAGAAGCCGCTCCAGTTAATATCCGGCAGAAAATGACCAAGCAACGCAGAAGCGTTCGCCAGGTTTGCAATAGTATTGGGTTCATCATGAATGAGTGCCCGGAGTTGCCCAAGAACTGATTCAAATTGTTCGTGACGTGTGCCTTCGTAAGGGATAGCCTGAAACATGTAGTCCACGCTCCTATCAGTGAAATTTTTTACCATTATCTGTTGTATATATCGGGAGAAAAAGGTAATTCTGCAAGTTGCTTTTACCATTGGTTAATTAATTTAAGATATAACGATTTATATATTCAGTCAAGAGGAAAATACATCTGTAACCTTTTCAGCGACCTCCGTACTCTAATCTTTTTACAGCGTAATTTCAAGAGAAGAACAGGAGTTGTCAGGTATGAAAAAGGTACATAGTGCAATCAGCTCAGCGGTGGTGACCAGTCTGATTCTGACGGTAGTCGTACATTTTATGAAAAGTGGATCGCCTTCGCTGCTTGGTTTCTACAATTCAAAAGGGTTACCACTCATTTGTTTCCGGCTTGTTTCCTATGGGTAAAAACAATATAACGATGTTGGCCTTAAGCCGGGAAGGAGCTACAATCATGCGTGCAGATGTTCAAAATTTGTTTATCCGTATACAGATGCTTTCCTATGCACATGAAAACGATTTGACGGTGAGTGATATTCAACCTGTACTCGAAGAACGCGGGTACCGCGTAGGAGAACGTGAGGTCAAGCAGGAGCTGGAGAACCTGACGCAGGAAAACTTTCTGACACCGCATGACGATTTGTTCAGCATTACGGGCGCAGGGATCGAAGAATTGAAGGAAATTCAGACGATGCTGGGCGTATTGTACAAGGATGTTGTGAAGAAACCGGCCCGCTCGGCTTCTCGTGCCTCCTCCTAAAGTGGCATTGGAATGCGGAGTATAGTCATCATTCATGTCTGTCTGACTACTTGGAAATGAGCGGCTCCAAACATATCCTCCTTTTCTCATGGATGCCGGATCGGCGCATTTGTGGAGCAGGGGGGTGTTTGCGTTTGTTGGAGGGGTATGCTTAAATGTAGCGTATATTTATTGTCACTTTGATGCTGGAAGGATGATTGAACATGCGCGCATATGCATGTAAGGGGCATATACCACCGCTGGAAAGCCCGCGTCTTCGGCTCCGAAAGATGGAAATCGGGGATGCGGCTACGATGTTTGCCTGCTGGTCTGATCCGGAGGTTCACCGTTATATGAACCTGACGGGGATGTCCGGACGTGAGGATGCGGAGGATATGATCGAGCTGTTGAATAAGCTGGCGAAGACGGAGGATGCGTTACGCTGGGGCATAGAGCTAAAGGAGGACGGGAAGCTGATCGGCAGCTGTGGCTTTAATTATTGGCAGACCGAGGGAGCCTATAAAGCTGAAATCGGCTACGAGCTGGCTAAGCCCTATTGGAGAAAGGGCTATATGTCGGAGGCGCTGCGGCTGGTGCTGTCTTTCGGGTATGGCACGATTCAGCTGAATCGGATGGAAGCGCTGGTGGACCCGCGAAATACGGGATCGCAAGCCTTATTGTCCTCTATGGGCTGGACGCAGGAAGGGCTGCTACGGCAAATACAGCATACGTCTACAGGCTTTAAGGATATGCTGATGTACTCCTTGCTACATGAAGAATGGCTCAGACTGGAGGCGAAGCGAAATGCTGTTTCAGTATAACGGAGGGGCGTCCCCGCTACACAGGCTGGGGCCATTAAGTAAACTGATTCTGGTGGGATGCTTTAGCCTGCTGTCGATGGCATGGGATTCAACACTGCATGAAGCGGCACTGCTGGTTGTATTGATCGTTGTGGCTTGGTTTGGGGCAGGCTTAACGTTGGCACGTCAGCTTCGGGCCATGTCATTTCTGATTGGTCTGGGCATTCCGTATTTTATATTGTCTATTCTGGCGATTCGGGAAGGACATATCGTGGCGGGCTGGGGGCCGATTTGGATTACAGCGGAAGGGCTGGATATCGCAGGGGCGTTGACGTTGCGCATTTTTGTGCTGTTTTTGGCCTCGTATATATATTTGTCGACAACCGATCCCAGAGATTTTGTACAGGCTTTGAATCTGCGTTTGCGTGTTCCTTATCGGTTTGCGTTCGGTATTTCTGTGGCGCTGACGTTTCTCCCCTTATTGGAAGAAGAAGGACGTACTATAATGGCGGCACGGCGTGTGCGTGGACAGGAACCGCCGCGAGGACTGCGGAACCGGCTTTCATGGTGGGGCGGATATGTCGGTGCTATGCTGGTGAATGCCGTGAGACGAGTTCAGCAGACGGCGCTGGCGATGGAGGGCAAAGGCTTTGGTGCTTATGCTGATCGTACCTATCTTCGTGCGCTGGAGAAGGGGCGCTCCGGTTATGTATGTGCTGTGGTTGCTGTATTAGGTACTGCTGTTTTATGGTGGAGCTTATAGGGAGCAGCTTCTTTTTTTGATCTTATTGTCAACCGTATAAATAAAAATAGGTTGACAATAAGAGCTTGTATGAATACATTTAGAATGTGCTCGTTTATATTTGGAGAGGAGATAGGGAATTACATATGAAGGAATCTCGTATTTTTGCAAAGTTTACGACGCTGGATATCGTATTGATGGCGATGCTGGCAACGTTGAATGGAGTCATGACCGTTTATTTGTCGATGATTAACAAAACATTAAATAGTCTGGGAGGGCCTATCGCGACTTCCTCCATTGTCGGGCTGTACATGATATATGGTTTGCTGGCCTATTATATTATTCGTAAGCCGGGGACGGCGGTAATTGCCTATTCATTTGGCGCAGTGGTGCAGTCCTTTATGGGTTCAGCCTACGGAATCGCATCTATCATCGCGGCTGCGGTCTGCTATATGATTGCCGCTGAACTGGTATTTGCTGTACTGCGCTATCGACGCTGGAATGCCGTTTCGCTGACGCTGGCAGGCGGGGCTATGGTGCCGTTATGGTTTATCGTGGCAGCCAATATGTTCGGCTATATGCATTGGGGCTGGAAGGTGCTGACGATTGCACTGGTCGTGCGCATCTTGAGCGGTATTGTATTGTGCGGTCTGCTGACCAAGATGTTGGGCGATGCGTTGAATCGGACAGGACTGTTAAAACGTTTTGAGCTGGGTCGTGCTTCGCGTGCATAGCACTTGCCATGGCGAGACTGTATTTTTCAAGAACAGGGATAGAGGGTATTTCGGTTATGAATGAACATAGCGATAATGGTTCTGGATGTAAAATAGCCATTTCCATGAAGGATTTCGGCTATCGGTATGATGATCAGGAGGAACCCGCGTTACATGGCTTGACGCTGGACATTGCAGTGGGCGAGCATGTTGCGATTGTCGGGGCCAGTGGAAGTGGAAAATCTACGCTGTGCCAGCTTCTCCACGGCGGATTGTCCCGTTCCGGTGAGGGAGAACGGGTTGGGGAGCTAAGCGTGTACGGGATGGACCCGGACACGGCTGACCTGGCAGCTGTCGCCTCCACCGTCGGCATCGTGCTTCAGGACCCGGATGCCCAACTGGTGCAGGGAATCGTCGAAGACGAGATCGCCTTCGGGCCGGAGAACCTGCGCGTGCCTCCGGCGGAAATAGCGCAGCGCCTGACGGCTGCGCTGGAGGCCGTCGGCCTTGCCTCCGAGCGCGGCTCCTTCGTGCGCCGCCTCTCGGGAGGCCAGCGCCA
>NZ_ASRY01000350.1 GCF_000520815.1 Paenibacillus maysiensis
GCGATCGACAGACAGGTCGTGACGGATGACACGCTCGCCGATGCAGCCTATACCTTGCAGGTGGGGCGCGAAGTGATGGAAGAGCGGCTCGCCGTGGTGGCAACCTCTGCACAGGACCTGCAGCAGAAGCTGTCCGCCTATCTGCAAGGCCGTCCGGCGCTTGGCGCGGTCTTCCACGGTCAGGTCAAAGGCGCGACGGACAGCTCGCTGTCGTTCGCGGCGGATCAAGATCTGCAGGAGCTCGTGACGAAATGGTGGGAGAGCGGACAGCTTGCCAAGCTGGCCGACCTCTGGGTCAAGGGCCTGCGTGTGGAGTACGGTTCTTTGTATGGCACGGAGAGACCGCGCCGCCTCTCGCTACCGACCTATCCGTTTGCCCGTGAGAGATGCTGGGCGGTGGAGGGGCCGAATTTTGACGAAGGGTTCTATGAGCAGATTCTGGACGAGATGGTGGACGAAGAGATCACCCTCGAAGAAGCCCTTCTGAAAATCAGCAGCGCCCTGATCCCGAATTGATCTCTTGACTAAATGAATGTTGCGAGATTAGTATTAGGTATAAGAAGGTAAATGATAGCATGATTGAAACAAACTCCTTATTTGCTTTCCAATCGATGTTGCGGCGCGTTGGCGGGCGTAAGGGGCACATCCAGTTGCATTGTGTCGTGTGCATGTGGGCAGATGACATGGGAAGAGTATGTCCGCATGACATATTTTCATAGCAGAACCTAAGAAAAGGGAGGAGCGATCCTCTCTTTTTTCTATTTTATGAGAGAAATTCGAAAAGGAACACCGAACCGTGAGGAGGCACATATGAAAGATTTCCTGCAGCAACTATTGTCTGAAGTGAAACACAATCGTTTGTCCAAATCCGAAGCGATAGATATGATTCGAAATGCACAGCCGGCAAGCAGAAACGAGTCCGTTTCTGAGCCGGCTTCTGAATTGTTGACCTATGAAGAAGTCTGGAAGGAGGAAAAGGCGGCCGAGGGAACGCCGCTTCATGCGAGCAAGCTGATCTGCTTCCTGACAGAGCCGGAGCATCAGCAAGCGGTCGTGGAAGCGGTGCAGGCTGTCGATGATCGCGCACAGGTTGCGTTCGTCACCAGCGGGGAGAGCCTTCAGGACGTGCTCGGCGACGGGCGGCAGGACTGGCAAGAGGTGAACGCCGTGCTGTACCTCTGTCCGCTGGAGGATGGGAGCTGCCGTCAGGACCCGGCTGCGCTCGTTCCTCTTGTCCAAGATCTGGCGAAGTCGAACGTGCAGGCCAAGCGACTGCTGCTCCTTGGTTCTTATGCCAACGAATTGGAGCGCTGTCAT